>DNNT01000219.1 GCA_003497545.1 Arenimonas sp.
CTGTAGCCGTAGGCCGGCAGGTCCAGGGCCCAGACCGGGTGGCCGGCCGCGGCCAGGGCCGGGGCCAGTTCCCGGAACGAGAACGTGGAGCCGCCCAGCCCGTGCAGCAGCAGCACCGGGCAGCCGGCGGCCGGGCCCTCGGCGGGCCAGTGCCGCACGTGCACCTCCACCCCCGCCAGGGTTTCCAGCCGGGAATTGGCGAAGGGCGCCGCCGCGGCGGGGCCNNAGCGCGCGGGGTGTCGGCGCCGCGTCACGGATTCGTGCTGATTTGGAAACGATACGTGTCGGAACGGGGTCTTTGTTACCCGGACGGCGACACCCATCCTAGTCGCCATCCCACGGAGGCTTCCCCATGACCACCCGCCTGAACTCGCCCTACACCCTGGCCGGCCTCACCCTGCGCAACCGCGTGGTGATGGCCCCGATGACCCGTTCCCGCGCCGAGGGCAACGTGCCCAACGCGCTGATGGCCGAGTACTACGGCCAGCGCGCCGGCGCCGGCCTGGTGATCACCGAAGGCGTGTCGCCCTCGCCGAACGGCCTGGGCTACTCGCGCATCCCCGGCCTCTTCAATGCCGAACAGGCGCGCGGCTGGGCCGACGTGGCCAAGGCCGTGCACGCCGGCGGCGCGAAGATCTCCATCCAGCTGATGCACAGCGGCCGCATCGGCCACGCCGCCAACCTGCCGGCCGGCGCCGAAGTGCTGGGCCCCTCGGCCATCGCCGCCGCGGGCCAGGTATGGACCGACACTTCGGGCATGCAGCCGCACCCGGTGCCGCGGGAAATGACCGCCGCCGACATCGCCACCACCCGCGGGGAATACGTGCGCGCCGCCATCCTGGCGCGCGAGGCCGGCATCGACCTGGTCGAGGTGCACGCGGCCAACGGCTACCTGCCGGGCCAGTTCCTCAACCCGAAGTCGAACCAGCGCAGCGACGAGTACGGCGGCAACGGCGCCAATCGCGCGCGCTTCCTGCTGGAAATCGTCGACGCCACCGTCGCCGCCATCGGCGCCGGCCACGTCGGCGTGCGCGTCTCGCCGTTCAACCCGTTCAACGACCTCGAGGCCGGCTTCCCGGGCGAGCGCGAGGACTTCCTGGCCCTGGTGGACGAACTGGCCCGCCGCGGCATCGCCTACCTGAGCCTGATCGCCACCCCGGGCGCGCTGCCCGAAGGCCTGGTGGCCGAAGTGCGGGCGCGCTTCGAGGGCACGCTCATCCTGGCCGGCGACTACGACGCCACCCGCGCCGAAACCGACCTGGCCGCCGGCCTGGCCGACCTGATCGCCTTCGGCCGCCCCTTCGTCGCCAACCCGGACCTGCCGGCGCGCCTGTTCGCCGGCAAGCCGCTGGCGCAGATGGACGCCAGCAAGCTCTACAGCCCCGGCCCCGAGGGTTACACCGACTACCCCGCGCTGCGCGAAACCGCCGCCGCCTGAGTCCGACCGGGACTTATGGCGGTGCCGGCGTTCACCGGCCGCGTGTGAAAATCCGCGCCCCATGACGCTCCGTCTCCGCCAATTGCTGATGATCGTGCTCGCCAGCCTCGTGCTGGCGGGCTGCACCAGCACGGGCAAGCGGCCAGACCTGGCGCGGCTTTACGAAACCCAGGCCCTGGATCCGGCGCAGCCGCCGGTCATCCTGATCCACGGCCTGATGGGCTCGACGCTGGTCGAGCGCGACACCGGCAAGGAGTACTGGCCGGGTTCGCTGGGCACGCTGGCCTTCAGCGAATACCGCGAACTGGCGCGCGTGCGCGAAGTGGAAGCGCGCGGAGGCGGCCTGGTGCCGGGCGACCTGTTCTACGGCGTGGCGCGGGTGGACTACTACGAGGCGCTGATCGACGCGCTCGAGCGCGTGGGCCGCTTCCAGCGCGGCACCCCCGGCGTGCCCGTGCACGGCGACGACGACCGCCGCCGCTACTACGTGCTGCTCTACGACTGGCGCAAGGAAAACATCCACGCGGTGCGCCAGCTGCACGAACTGATCGAGCAGATCCGCCGCGACTACGGCGATCCCGAGCTGCCGGTCGACATCCTGGCGCACAGCAACGGCGGCCTGATCGCCAACTACTACCTGCGCTACGGCACCGCCGACGTGCTCGACCAGGCCGAATTCACGCCCTGGGACGAGGGCGGCAAGCGCATCCGCCGCATGGTGCTGCTGGGCACGCCGGCCATGGGTTCGGTGGTGAGCCTCGAGCGCCTGCAGCAGGGCGTCAAGATCGCGCTGCGCACGGTGCCGGTGGAAGTGCTGGTGACCTTCGCCACGCCCTTCGAAACGCTGCCGCACCCCGATGCCGGCGTCATCTACACCGCCGAAGGCAAGCCGCTGGACTTCGACATCTACGACGCCGACGCCTGGCGCGTGCGCCGCTGGGGCATCTTCTCGCCCGAAGTGGAGGCGCGCGTGCTGGCCGCGGCGCCCGACCACGAAACCGGCGCGCTGCAGATGGCCGAGCTGCAGGCTTATTTCGTGCGCCACCTCGCGCGTGCGAAGCGGCTGCAGCTGGCCCTGGGCCAGCCGGCGCCGCCCACCGGCACCGAGGTCTCGGTGCTGGGCGGCGACTGCACGCTCACCCCCGGCCGCGCCGTGCTCGACCGCGACCCGCGCAACCCGCGCAGCGAGCGCCTGGTGATCCGCCCGGGCGAGGTGCGCCACAAAGTGGCCGGGGTGGACTACGAGCGCCTGCTGCTGGTGCCCGGCGACGGCCTGGTGACGCGCGAATCGCAGCTGGGCCGCGGCCAGTTCGAAGGCGTCGGCGCCGGCATCGAGGCCTTTTCGGCGGCCAGCAGCTTCTTCCTGTGCGAGCGCCACGACCAGCTCTCGGTCAACCCCTACGTCCAGAACAACCTGCTGCACTTCCTGCTGGCGCCTTGACGCGCGGCCGCCCCGGCGGGGCATAGAATGGCCGCATGAAGGACCTGCGCCCCCTGCTGATCGACTGCCGCATCGAGCTGCGCAAGCTCGCGCGCGATTTCCAGAAGACCGAGCTGTGCGAGCGCCTGGACCTGGCCATCCAACAGGTGGCCAACGCCAACCTCGGCCCGGCCGCCGCGCCGGTGAACGAAGCCGCGCCGGGCGCCCCGTCCGAAAAAGCCCAGACCGTCAGCCAGGTGGCCCTGGCCTGGCAGACCGCCGCGCGCGACCTGAAATTCTCCGATCCGGCCATCCACGCGCGCCTGGGCGAAAAGGTGATGCGCCTGCTCGGCGCCAAGTCGCTGGCCGACCCGGCCACCGAGATCCTGCAGCTCGAAGGCATGCTCAAGGCGGCCGAACAGCGCATGCACCAGCTGGAAAAGGCGCAGCAGGCGCTGGAAGTGGAGCGCGACGCCCTGCTCGGCGCCCTCGCCAGCGCCGTGCCCAGCCTGCGCGACGCCGGCGACCGCCTGGCCGTGGGCCTGGCCCGCGTGGCCTGGCTCAAGGCCGAGGCCGACAAGGCCGCCAGCGGCACCGCCCCGGTGAAGCGCGCGCCCGAACCCCAGGACACCGTGCCCACGCCGGAACTGCTGGCCGCCGCGGCCGCCGGCGCCGTATCGCTCACCAAGGAACAGCGCGAGTGGTGCGTGGGCGAAGCCATGGTGGTCACCGGCTTCCAGTACACGCCGGTGGAGCTGATCGAGAAGGGCGACGCCGCCATCGCGCGGCTTATCCTCGATGCCCGCAAGTCCGCCTGAAGCCTGTCCCTGCGGCCGCGGCGCCTACGCGCGCTGCTGCGGGCCGCTGCATGCGGGTTCGCCCGCGCCCGACGCCGAGGCGCTGATGCGCTCGCGCTACAGCGCCTACGCGCTGCAGCTGGCCGATTACCTGCTGGCCACCTGGCACCCGTCCACGCGCCCGGCGACGCTGGCTTTCGACGAACAGCCGCCGTTGCGCTGGCTGGGCCTGGACGTGAAGCGCCACGTCGCCGACGGCGACCGCGCGGTGGTGGAGTTCGTGGCGCGCTACCGCCAGGGCGGCGGCAGCGCCGGGCGCCTGCGCGAAACCAGCCGATTCCTGCGCGAAGACGGGCGCTGGTACTACGTGGACGGCGACGTCAGCAACTGACGCGCGAGACTCAGGCGCCGGCCTCGAAACTCTTGTCGCCCACCAGCACGCGGCCGTCGGCGTCGCGCACCACCACGTCCACCTCGATGCCGTCGCGCACGCTCTGCGTGACCACGCAGAAATCCTCGAACTGGGCCAGGATGCGCTCGAGCGATTTGTGCGCGCCCGGGCCCTCGGCCATGTCGATTTCGGCGCGCACGCGCGGGATGCGCCAGCGGCCGGCTTCGTTGCGTGACATCTCGCCGCTGATCGTCGCGCGCATCGGCCCCGGCGCATTGCCGAACTTGCGCAGCGCGAAGGTCAGGCTGGCGGCCAGGCAGTTGGCGATGGCCGCCAGCAGCAGCTTCGACGGATTCGGCCCGGCGCCGGCGCCCAGCGGCGCGGGTTCGTCGGTCATCAGCTCGTCGATGCCGTCGCCGAAGGACACGCGGAAGGCGTAACCCTCCTGCTGTTCCAGGTGGACCTCGATGGTCTTGGTTTCCATGGCTTCCTCCAGGGTCAGGAGGCCAGTGTAGTCTCGAAGAAGGGCTGGTCATCCTGCTTGGCGCGGCGTTTGGCCTGGGCGGCGGCGGTGGCCACCTGCTCGGGCGTGGCCGCCAGGCCAGGCGACACCACCACCGCGCCCACGGCAAGGGTGGTGATCGGGAAGAAGCCGGGGTGCCCGGAGCGGTCCTCGGCCTCGATGCCGCCACGCTCCAGGTCGACCGGGTCGAACAGGCGCCGCGCCGCTTCGTTGAAGCCGGCGATGATGGCGCGGCAGCGTTCGCGCCAGTCGTGGCTCTGGAACATCACCACGAAATCGTCGCCGCCGACGTGGCCGAGGAAGTCGATGCGCGCGTCCACCTGCGCGCGCATCGTGTTGGCCAGCAGTTCGATCATGGCGTCGCCGCGGAAGTAGCCGTACTGGTCGTTGAAGGGCTTGAAGTGGTTGAGGTCGGCGTAGGCCACCACGAAGCCCGACGGCCCCTTGAGCAGGCGCTGCAGGTGCACGGTGATCGGGATGTTGCCGGGCAGCAGGGTGAGCGGGTTGGCGTAGCGGGCGGCCTCGATGCGGATCTCGGACACCCGTCGCACCAGCGACTCGCCGGTGCCGAGGCCGGCGTAACTGCCGTCGCGGGTGATCACGAAGCCGTCGGCCAGGTAACGCTGGTCTTCGCCGCGCAGCACGTCGAGCAGCGCGGCCACCGGCGTGTCGGCGTCGCAGACCACCGGCTGCGCATGCATGAACTCGACGCAGGACTTGGCGCCGAAGATCTCCCGGGCGAAGGGCTGGCCCAGTCGCTCCATGAACACCCGGCGGTTGATCAGCCCGACGGGCGAGCCTTCGTCGAGCACGGCCAGGGCGTGCAGGCCCTCGTGCCGCTTGAAGACCGCGCTGACCTGGTTGTTGCTCGTGGCCAGGCCGACGGCCGGCGCTTCGATCAGCAGGTTGGAAACCAGGACCTCGCGCGCCAGGATCGCCGGCGACGAAGTCGGGCGCACCGGGACGGGCCAGGCCTGCATGCGTGCCTGCGCGTCCGGCACCGCGGCCACCGGTTGCCGCAAGGGCCGGCCCAGCGAATAGCCCTGGCCGCAGCGGATGCCGAGGTCGCGCACCAATGCCAGGTCGGCGTCGTCCTCGATGCCCTCGGCGATCAGGTCGGTGCGGAATTCCTCGGCCACCTGCATCAGCGCACGGATGATGGCCAGCTGGCGCGAACTGCGCGACACGCCGTGCACGATGCTGCGGTCGAGCTTGACGTACTCCGGGCCCAGCGCCTGCCAGAGCGAGAAGTTCGAGTGACCGCTGCCGAAATCGTCCAGCGCCACCTGGGCCCCGGCCGCGCGGAGCCGGCGGATCGGCTCGGCCAGCACCGCCATGTCCTCCACCACGTCGCGTTCCGACAGTTCGATGATCAGCCGCGAGGCGTCCACGCCGGCGGCCCGAACGATGTCGCGCAGGTGCGAGAGGCGCAGCGTCGGGTCCATCACCGCGGTGGCGCTGAGGTTGACGAACAGGCGGCCGTGGCCCTCGGCGAAGCCGTAGCCGGCCAGCACGGTGCGCGCCGCGAGCAGCTCGATTTCCGGCAGGCGGCCGAGCTGGCGGGCGGCATCGAAGATCGCCGGCGGCGGCAGCGACGGTTCGCGGGCGCAGCGCACCAGGCCTTCGTGCGCGCGCACCGACATGTCCTCCAGCCGCACCACGGGCTGGTAGACGGCGAACAGGCCGCCGGGCGCGGTGACGGCATCGAGGATGGCCTGCGGCGTCGCCGCGGGCGGTGGGGTTTGCACGGTCATCCCGCCAATCTTCGGCGGGAATGTGACGCGGTGAAGACGCGGCCTCGCTCAGCGGGCCGCGGCCGACTCCAGCAGCACGGCGATGCGGGCCGGCGACAGTTCGCCCACGGCGCGCGCGACGACGCGGCCGTCGGCGTCCAGCAGCAGGAGCGTGGGGTAGCCGACGACGCCGGCGGCCTGGCCCCACTGCAGCGCGGGATCGAGCAGCACGTCTTCGGCGGGCAGGGCGTGTTCGTCCGCATAAGCCTGCACCTCGGCGCGCGTTTCGCCCTGGTTGAGGTAGGCGATGCGGATGCCGGGGTGCCGCGGCGCGGCCTCGCGCAGGCGCGGCATCGTGCGGCGGCAGGACGGGCACCAGGTGGCCCACAGCATCACCAGCACCGGGCCGCGGCCGCGCAGGTCGTCGGGCGCGCCGTCGGACAGGCGCTCCAGGGCGAAGCGTGGCGCCGGTGGCCGCGCGGCTCCGGATTCGAAGGCGAACGCGGCGACGACCAGCAGCACCAGCGCCGCGCCCAGCGCGCCGGCACGCAGGCCGGGCCGGCGCGCCGCGCGCCGCCAGCCGACGAACAGCAGCAATGCGCCGACGGCCGCGATGCCACCCGCCAGCGACCAGCCGCCGTCGCGCAGGTTGAGCAGGCTCGCCGGGGCATCGGCGTAGGCGCGCGCCTGCACCAGCACGTAGGCCAGCCGCGCGCCGCCGGCGCCGGCGAACAGCGCCCACCACAGCACGCGCTCGTCGCCGGCGAAGGCCTCGCGATCGCCGCGGCGCCGCCAGCGCGCCGCCAACAGCGCCGCCGCGAACATCGCCAGCGCCAGCCACAGGCCGCCCGGCAGCAGCAGCGGGCCCAGCGAAATTTCGGGAATGGCGAGTGTTGGCGTCATGCGCAGTGAGGTGCGACGGAGTTGGCAATCAACCGAAGATGGTTACAAGTGAAACGATTATTTGTTGCATCGCAAGATTGACAGTCCGGTGACCGCGGCGCACTTTGCGCGCCACACATACTTATACCGGTAGGGGTATCGAAGCATGAGTTCCATCCCCGGTTCCAGCTCCTGCGAGGTCGGTGCCAAGCCGCTCTGGCGCCCGCACGCGGCGGGCGTCCTGCTTGGCCTCGGCCTGCTGCTCACCTTCGTGCTCACCGGCCACGGCCTTGGCGGCAGCGGCTTCACCACCGCGCTGGCGGCGAAGAGCGCCCAGGTGGTCGCGCCGGCCGCCACCGAAGCCAACAGCTATTTCGGTGGCATGGTCGAGGAAGGGCGCAACCCGCTCGACGCCTGGATCACCTGGCAGGTGATCGGCGTGGCTTTCGGTGCGCTGATCGGCGCGCTCAGCGCCCGCCGCTTCAAGATCCAGCTCGACGGCCCGGGTGCGCTCGGCAAGCCGGGCCGCATCGCCATGGCGCTGGTCGGAGGCATGGTCGCCGGCTTCGGCGCCCGCATCTCGCTGGGCTGCACCAGCGGCCTGGGCCTGTCCGGCGCGGCCACGCTGGCCACCGCCGGCTTCGTCTTCCTCGGCGGCTTCTTCATCTCGGGCGCCGTGTTCGGCCTGCTCACCCGGAGGCTCTGGAAATGACTTTCCCCATCGGTTTCGACGGCATCCTCTCGGGCCTGCTCTGCGGCCTGGTGTTCGGCTTCGCGCTCGAGCGCGCCGGCTTCGCCAGCGGCTGCAAGCTCACCGCCCAGCTGCGTTTCCAGGACTGGGCCGTGTTCAACGTGATGTTCACCGCCATCCTGGTCTGCGCCGTGGGCCTGTACGTGCTGCGCCTGGCCGGCCTGGTGGACATGGAGCAGGTCTACATCCCCACCACCTACCTCTGGGCCACTGCGCTCGGCGGCGTGGGCGTCGGCGCCGGCATGGCGATCGGCGGCTACTGCCCGGGCACGTCGGTGGTCGGCTTCATGTCGGGCCGCATCGATGGCCTGGTGTTCTTCATCGGCATCATCGCCGGCACCTGGCTGTTCGCCGGCGCCTACGACTTCCTGCTGCCGATGCTCGAGGCGCTGCCGGGCCCCGAGGCACAGACGCTGTCCGAACTCGCCGGCGTGCCCGACTGGGTGGTGCTGGTGGCGCTGACCGCCGTCGCCGCCATCGTCGGCTGGTTCACCGCCCGTCCCAAGGCGACCGCCTGAGCGGCCGCATCGTTTCCAGGAGCAAGACCATGAGCAAGACCTCCCACCGCAACACCGCCACGCTCACCGCCCGCCTCTCGGCGCTGATGCTCGTCGCTGGCGCCCTGGCCCCGGCCGCCTTCGCCCAGGATGCCAAGCCGGCGCAGGCCACGGAGCAGGCCACCGAACAGGCCCAGGACGCCGACAAGGAAAAGGACAAGGACCAGGCGCAGGCCACCGCGCAGGCCGCCAAGCCGGCGCCCGCCCCGGCCACCGCCGAGCGCAAGAAGCCGGCCAATCCCTGCGCCCCGGCGCCGCGCAAGAAGAAGGCGCGCAACCCCTGCGCCTGAAGCCGGCCCACGCCTGAACCCGCCATGTCACCGACCCTGCCACGCCTCGCCGGCCGCGACGAGAACCTGCCCGCCCTGCGCGCGGCCGGCTCGGAGCTGCTCGACGTGCTGCATGCGCTGCACCGCAAGGGTCGCAACGTGGTGACCGAGCTGATGTTCCCGCGCACCTCGCTCGGCGAGTGGGAACACCTGCCCGCCGACGACGTGCTCGATCCGGGCACGGGCTTCCGCTACTACTACCACGCGCATCCGGACAGCGTGGCCAAGCGCGAGCACGGTCATTTCCACCTGTTCCAGCGCGTCTCCGGCACCGACGGCAAGCCTGCGTTCACCCACCTGGCCGGCGTGTCGGTGAACGCCGCGGGCCTGCCGCTGCGCGCCTTCACCACCAACCGCTGGGTCACCGACGAGGTGATGCAGCCGGCCGCGGCCGTGGGCGCCATGCTCGACCGCTTCGACGTGCGCACGCCGCGCCGCCTGGAACTGGTGCACCGCTGGCTGGGCGCCGTGACGCGCCTGTTCCGCCCGCAGCTGGACTGGCTGCTCGAGCAGCGCGACCAGCGCATCGCCCGCGAGCTGCCGCGCCGCCCCAATCTCTTCGAAGACCGCCGCACCGAACTGCTGTCCGAGTGCGCGCTCGACCTCGGGCGCCAGTTCGCCCGCCTTGAACACGCCACCGCCCCGGCCCGGGGCTGAAGGAAAGACCCATGAAGCCGTATGCCCTGATGTTCTCGCTGTCCGCGTTGCTGTCGGCGCCGCTCGCCGCGGTGGAGCTGCCCGGCCCCGTGGTCAGCCCCGAGTGGCTGGACCAGAACCGCGACGCGGTGGTGGTGCTCGACGTTCGCAACGGCCTGGACGCCTTCACCGAGGCGCCCGAATACGAAACCGCCGAAGACGGCAGCAAGAAGCTCACCGTCGTCGGCGGCCACGTGCCCGGCGCGCGCCCGGTGGACTTCAACACCCTGCGCGTGAGCATCACCGTGGACGGCAAGAAGATCGACAAGATGCTGCCCTCGCGCGAACAGGTGCAGGCGCTCGTGCGCGGCTGGGGCGTCAACCAGGACGACGTGCTGGTGATCACCTCGCCGGGCGAGAGCTTCGACGAATCCGACATGGCCGCGCGCCTGTACTGGACCCTGAAGGTGCATGGCCACCAGGCCATGGCGCTGCTCGACGGCGGCAACGCCGCCTGGGGCCAGGCCGGCCTGCCGCTGGTGACCGACGCCGCCACCGCGCCCGCCGCGGGCAACTGGACCGCCGGCGAACTGCAGGCGCGCTGGTTCGCCGCCGCCGCCGACCTCAAGCCCGGCCAGGCCAGCCCGCAGCTGGTGGACGCGCGCCCGGCGCCGCAGTACCTGGGCCTGTTCTTCAAGAAGCCGGCCGTGACGGCGGGTGGCCATGTCGAGGGCGCGGTGAACTTCGCGCCGGACGTGCGCACCCGCGAGGCCGGCCTGTCGCGCGGCTTCTTCGCCGCCGACCGCTACCGCCAGGTGCTGGGCGCCGTGGGCGTGAAGCCCGAGGCCGGCAGCATCGTCTACTGCAACACCGGCCACATGGCCGCCGGCGCCTGGTTCGTGCTGAGCGAAGTGCTGGGCGTCGAGGACGTGAAGCTCTACGACGGCTCCATGCACGAGTGGACCACGCTGGGCCACCCGGTGGTGGGCCTGGACTGATCCATGCCCTTCCTGGCCGCCCCCGTGACCGCCTCAGCCGCCGCCCGCGGCCCCGAGTGCCTCGGCTTCGAGCTCGAGGTACACGGTGTAGGCGTTGCGCCGGTTCGCGGCATCGAAGGTCGGCAGGTTCGCGTACCCGCTCCAGTCGATGCGCTCGTAGGCTTCGTCGAAGGGGATCATCTCCTCGACGGCGCGACCCAGTTCGCTGCGCAGGAAGCGCAGGTAGCCGCCGGTGAGCGCCAGGTCGGCCGCGACGTTTTCCGAGGCTTCGCCATGGCCCGGCACCACGACCCTGGCACCGGCCGCCTGCATGCGTTCGATGGCCGCCAGCCAGCCGCGCGTATTGCCGTCCACCACGAAGGGCAGGCGGCCGCTGAAGTACAGGTCGCCGGCGAACAGCACGTCGTCGTTTTCCACCAGCAGCATCAGGTCGTCGGGCGCATGCGCGTGGCCGCCGGTGACCAGGCGGAAATCGATGCCGCCCAGCGAAAAGTCTTCGCTTTCGGCGTCCTTGAATTCGATCCAGCGGTCGGCGGGCAGCACGCGGGTGGTTTCGTCCACCCACGGCGCCAGTTCTACGCGGCGCTGGGCCAGGCGTTCGCCCGCGAGGTCGGACGCGAGGTAGAGCTGGCCTTCGCTGCGCGCCCAGATCTCGGCGCCTTCGGCCTGGAACACCTGCAGGCCGTAGACGTGGTCGGCGTGGTAGTGCGTGACGACGACGCGGCGCACGGGCTGGTCGGTGACCGCGCGGATGGCCGCCAGCATCTCGCGCGCCAGCGCGGGCGTGCCCAGCGTGTCCACGACCACCACGCCCTCGTCGGTGACGACGAAGCCGGCGTTGCTGGTGTAGCCGCGGTTGGCCTGGCTGGCCACGCCGGAATCGCCGTGGAAGTACCAGCTGTGTTCGCCCACGCGCACCGCTTCGAGCGCCNNCCGCCACCGGCGTGCTCGCGCAGCCGGTGGCCAGCGCGAGCGCGGCGCCGAGCAGGGAAACGGAAAGTCGCGCGCGGGTCGGGTTCATGCCGGCAGCCGTCAGGGGATGTGCGCGGAATCGTACCAGCACGCCATGAAATCGAAGATGCGGGAGAAACACGCATGAGTTCCGAACCGAGCCGCCCGGGGCGCCTGCTCAAGGCACCGGAAGGTTTCCTCGACAACGACTTCATCAAGTCGGTGAACAAGGAAGGCTTCAACGAAGAGCGCCGCGACTGGATGCGCCGCATGTTCACCGCCGCCGCCGGCGTCGCCGCCGCGGCCGCGCTGCCGCGCCTGGCCGCCGCGCAGGAAGCCGGGGACCCCGAGATCCTGAACCTGCCGCCGTGGTCCACTTCGCTCGGCCTGCCGGTGGCGCACCGCCCCTACGGCATGCCGGCCAAGTACGAATCGAACCTGGTTCGCCGCGAGAGCCCGGGCCTGGCCAGCGTGCCGCAGGCCTCGGTGGCGTTCACGCCGCTGCAGGGCCTGTTNNGGCCTGCACTTCGAGCGCCACCACCAGGGCTGGCAGGAGATCGACCCGGCCCGCCACCGCCTGATGATCAACGGCCTGGTGAAGACCCCCAAGGTCTACACCATGGACGACCTGATGCGCCTGCCGTCGGTGTCGCGCATCCACTTCATCGAATGCGGCGCCAACTCCGCCATGGAGTGGGGCAACGTGGCCGTGCCCACCGTGCAGTACACCCACGGCATGCTCTCGTGCTCGGAATACACCGGCGTGCTGCTGTCGACGCTGCTCGAGGACTGCGGCATCGACCTCAAGCGCGCGAAGTACCTGCTGGCCGAAGGCGCCGACGGTTCCAGCATGACCCGCACCATCGACATCGAGCGCGCGCTCGACGACGCCATGGTCGCCTACGGCATGAACGGCGAAATGATCCGCCCCGAGCAGGGCTACCCGCTGCGCCTCGTGGTGCCGGGCGTGCAGGGCGTGAGCTGGGTGAAGTGGCTGCGCCGGCTGGAAGTGGGCGACAAGCCCTACGCCACCAAGGACGAGACGTCCGGCTACGCCGACCTGATGCCCGACGGCACCATGCGCCAGTACACCTCGATCCAGGAAGCCAAGTCGGTGATCACCTCGCCCTCGGGCGGCCAGGTGCTGCTGGAGAAGGGCTACTACAACGTCACCGGCCTGGCCTGGTCGGGTCGCGGCAAGGTCAAGCGCGTCGACGTTTCCTTCGACGGCGGCATCACCTGGCAGACCGCGCGCCTCGAGACGCCGATCCTGAGCAAGGCGCTCACCCGCTTCAACATCGGCTGGGTGTGGAACGGCGAACCGGCGCTGCTGCAGAGCCGCGTCATCGACGAAACCGGCTACGTGCAGCCCACCTACGGCCAGCTGCGCGCGGTGCGCGGCACCCGTTCGGTCTACCACAACAACGCCATCCAGACCTGGAAGGTCGCTGAAAACGGCGAGGTGTCGAATGTCCAGATCGCCTGAGTTCAAGGGTCTTTCGCTGGCGCTGCTGCTGGCGCTGGCGCCGGCCGCGGGCGCATTCGACGGCATCGGCCGCCCGGCCACCGAGGCGGAGGTGAAGGCCTGGGACATCGACGTTCGACCGGATTTCCAAGGCTTGCCCGAAGGTTCGGGCAGCGTCATGGACGGCGAGCAGATCTGGATCGAGAAGTGCTCGTCCTGCCACGGCGACTTCGGCGACGCCAACCACGTGTTCCCGCCGCTGATCGGCAACACCACCGCCCAGGACATCGAAACCGGCCGCGTGGCCGCGCTGGCCCAGGCCGGCGCCACCCGTACCACCATCATGAAGGTGCCCACGGTCTCGACGCTGTGGGACTTCATCAACCGCGCCATGCCCTGGGACAAGCCCAAGTCGCTCAAGCCCGACGAGGTGTACGCGGTGGTGGCCTACATGCTCAACCTGGCCGAGGTGGTGCCGGCCGACTACGTGCTCAGCCACGAGAACATCGCCTTCGCGCAGTCGCGCATGCCCAACCGCAACGGCATGACGCTCGAGCACGGCCTGTGGAAGGTGGACGGCAAGCCCGACACCAGCAACAAGGCCTGCATGAAGAACTGCCGCGAGTCGGCCGAGATCACCTCGAGCCTGCCCGACTTCGCGCGCAACGCCCACGGCGAGCTGCAGAAGCAGAACCGCGAGTACGGCGCCATCCGCGGCGCGCGCACCTCGCCCGAAGGCGAGGCGCCGGCCGAGGAGGCCGCGGTGTCGAAGGCGCCCAACGAGCTGCTGTCGGGCAACGCCTGCCTGGGCTGCCACGGCATCGACGCCAAGCTGGTTGGCCCGGGCTTCCGCGAGATCGTCGCGAAGCACAAGGAGCGCGCCGACGCGGCCGACTACCTGGCCGGGAAGATCCGCAGCGGCGGCTCCGGCGTCTGGGGCGCCATCCCGATGCCGCCGCAGCCGCAGCTCGACGACGAGCAGGTGAAGACCCTGGTGCGCTGGCTGCTCGACGGCGCGCCCGAATAACCCCCATTCCACGCAAGGCGAACACGATGAACAAGCGAAACACCCGCACCCTGCTTCCCCTAGCCGCGCTCGCCGTGGCCGGCCTGTCCGGCGCCGCCAGCGCCGCCGCGCCGACCGACGCGCTCACGCGCAATACCTGCTCGGCCTGCCACGGCGTGGACAACAAGATCGTCGGCCCGGCGTTCGCCGACGTCGCCAAGAAGTACGCCGGCCAGGCCGACGCCAAGGACGCGCTCAAGGCCCGCATCAAGGCCGGCGGTTCCGGCGCCTGGGGCCCGGTGCCGATGCCGCCGCAGCCGAACATCAGCGATGCCGACCTCGAACTGATCGTCGACTGGCTGGTCGGCGGCGCCAAGCCCTGACCCCCGCCTTCCACCCCACGAGAAACACGGAGTCCCCATGAGCCTCAATCGTCGTTCCTTCCTCGTTTCCGGCGCCTCCGCGCTGGCCCTGCTCGGCGTCGCCGCGGCGTGGCCGGTGCGCGCGCTGGCCAAGCTGGTCCGCCCCGAGGCGGCCTTCACCGCCACGAACGTCAACGATGCCATCGCCGGCATCGGCGGCGCGGCCGAAACCAGCGCCGAGATCGTGTTCCAGACCCCGGAAATCGCCGAGAACGGCGCCGTGGTGCCGGTCAGCGTGACCAGCAACCTCCCGGGCACCGACCAGATCTCGATCCTGGTCGAAGCCAACCCGAACCCGCTGGTCGCGGTGTTCTCCATTCCCGAGGGCACCCTGCCGACCGTGCAGACCCGCGTGAAGGTCGCGCAGACCTGCAACCTCACCGCCGTGGTGCGAGCCAACGGCAAGAACTACTCGGTGTCGCGCGAGACCAAGGTCACCCTTGGCGGCTGCGGCGGCTGAACCCGGACAGAGACGAAGGAGAACAGACATGGGCAACCCGATGCGCATCCGCGCCACGATCAAGGGCGACACCACCGAAGTGAAGGTGCTGATGTCCCACCCGATGGAAACCGGCCAGCGCAAGGACTCGGCCGGCGCCGTCGTCCCCGCGCACTTCATCACCACCGTGGTGGCGCACCACAACGACCGCGAAGTGCTGTCGGCGGAGTGGGGCGCGGCCGTTTCGCAGAACCCGTTCCTGCAGTTTTCGTTCAAGGGCGGCGCGGCCGGCGACAAGGTCAAGGTGTCCTGGACCGACAACAAGGGCGACACCCGTACCGACGAAGTCGCGCTGGCGTGATGCCATGAACCAGTCCATCCCCAAGACCTTCGTGCTCGGCCTGGCGCTCGCGCTGGCGCCGGTGTCGGCCAGCTTCGCCCAGTCGGGCAACGACGTGTTCGCGGAGTACCGCGAGATGTTCGGCGACGACAACCCGGCCGAGCTGGCCGAGATGCAGGGCGAAGAGATCTGGCGTGCGGTGCGCGGCCCGAAGCAGGCCTCGCTGGAGCAGTGCGACCTGGGCCTGGGCCCGGGCGTGATGCAGGGCGCCTATGCGCAGCTGCCGCGCTGGTTCGAGGACGCCGGCCAGGTGATGGACCTGGAAATGCGCCTGCTGTGGTGCATGGAAAAGCAGCAGGGCCTGGACGTCTCGGCCCTGCGTGCCCATCCGTTCTCCGAGCAGGGCCAGCAGCAGACCGACCTCGAGGCGCTCTCGGCCTACATCGCGGCGCAGTCGCGCGGGGCCACGGTGGCGGTGCCGCAGGAGCATCCGGCCGAGCGCCGGGCCTTCGAAAACGGCAAGCGCTTCTTCAACTACCGCGCCGGCCCGCACGACTTCTCCTGCGCCACCTGCCACACCCACGACGGCAAGCGCATCCGCCTGCAGGACATGCCGCGGCTCAACACCGTCGAGGGCGCCAAGGGTTCGTTCCCGACCTGGCCGGCCTACCGCCTGAGCCAGGGCGCGGTGCGCACGCTGGAGTGGCGCATGAACGACTGCATGCGCCAGCAGCGCCTGCCCGGCCTGCAGCATGGCTCCGACGTGGCCATCGGCCTCATCACCTACCTCGGCGTGCAGGCCAACGGCGCCGTGATGGATTCGCCCGGCCTGAAGCGATAGGACCCCGACCATGAAGACCCTCCGAACCGCTTCCCTGCCGCTGCTCGCCGCGCTGTTCGCGGCCGGCTGCGGCCACGCGCCCAAGGCCGGCGAGACCGCCGCGGCCTTCGACGCGCCGCTCGACATCACCGGCTCCTTCGCCCCGCGCGGCCAGGCCGGCATGGACCGCCTGGACCAGGACGAGACCCAGCGCATCTGCAGCGAATACGAAGGCAAGCCCGTGCCGCCCGAGCTGGTGACCACGATCATGGAAGCCGCCAACGCCGGCATCCGCTTCCCGGCCGACGGCAACTACCTGGGCGACTGGAAGAACGGCGAGAAGATCGCCAAGACCGGCACCGGCCTGCAGAGCAACGACGACCCGAACGTGCCCAACGGCGGCAACTGCTACGCCTGCCACCAGATGGCCGCGGAAGAAATCGCCTACGGCACCATCGCGCCCTCGCTGGGCCTGTACGGCAAGCTGCGCGGCAACAGCGAACCCATCCTCAAGTACACCTGGACGCGCCTGTGGAACTCGCACGCCTACAACGCGTGCTCGCACATGCCGCGCTTCGGCGAGAAGAAGATCCTCGACGAGCAGCAGCTCAAGGACGTGATGGCCTACCTGTTCGACCCGCAGTCGCCGGTCAACCTCGAAGCGCCCGGGAAGAACTGAAATGCAGCGCCGCGAATTCCTGTCCGTCATGGCGGCCGCGGCCGCCGCACTGGCCCAGTCCGACCCGGCGCTGGCGCGCAGCCCGCGGGCGATGCGCCGGCTCTACGACGTGCCGCGCCACGGCAACGTGCACCTGCTGCACTTCACCGACAGCCACGCCCAGCTGCTGCCCATCCACTTCCGCGAGCCGTCGGTGAACATCGGCGTCGGCGAGGCGCTCAACCGCGCCCCGCACGTGGTCGGCAAGGCCTTCCTGGAAAGCTTCGGCCTGCGCGCCGGCACGCCGGAGGCGCATGCCTTCACCTGCCTGGACTTCGTCGAGGGCGCGCGCGAGTACGGCAAGGTCGGCGGCTTCGCCCACCTGGCCACGCTGGTGAAGCAGCTGCGCGATTCCCGCCCGGGCGCGCTGCTGCTCGACGGCGGCGACACCTGGCAGGGCTCCGGCACCGCGCTGTGGACCAACGGCCAGGACATGGTCGATGCCTGCAAGCGGCTGGGCGTGGACGTGATGACCGGCCACTGGGAATTCACCCTGGGCGCCGAGCGCGTGCAGGAAATCATCAGCAAGGACTTCGCCGGCAAGGTGGAGTTCGTCGCGCAGAACGTCAACACGCGCGACTTCGGCGACCAGGTCTTCAAGCCCTACGTCATCCGCGAAATGAACGGCGTGCCGGTGGCCATCCTGGGCCAGGCCTTCCCCTACACGCCCATCGCCAACCCGGCCTGGATGGTGCCCGACTGGAGCTTCGGCATCCAGGAAGAGGCCATGCAGGTGGCCATCGACGCCGCCCGCGCCGAGGGCGCGCAGGTGGTGGTGCTGCTGTCGCACAACGGCATGGACGTGGACCTCAAGCTCGCCTCGCGCGTGCGCGGCCTCGACGCCATCCTCGGCGGCCACACCCACGACGGCATGCCGATGCCGACGCGCGTGCGCAACGCCGGCGGCGAAACCCTGGTCACCAACGCCGGCAGCAACGGCAAGTTCCTGGGCGTGCTCGACTTCGACGTGCGCAACGGCAAGGTGGCCAGCTGGAAGTACCGCCTGCTGCCGGTGTTCGCGAACGCGCTGGCCGCCGACGGCGAAATGCAGAAGCTCATCGACGACGTGCGCGCGCCCTACCTGGCCAGGCTCGACGAGCCGCTGGCCCGCACCGACGACCTGCTCTACCGCCGCGGCAACTTCAACGGCAGCTTCGACCAGCTGATCCTCGACGCCATGCTCGAGGTGAAGGGCGCCCAGGTGGCGCTGTCGCCGGGCTTCCGCTGGGGCACGTCGCTGCTGCCGGGCGACACGATCCGCATGGAACACCTGATGGACCAGACGGCTATCACCTACCCGCACTCCACGCTTACCGACATGAAGGGCTCGATGCTCAAGACGGTGCTCGAGGACGTGGCCGACAACCTGTTCAACGCCGACCCCTATTACCAGCAGGGCGGCGACATGGTGCGCGTGGGCGGCATGGATTATTCGATCGACCCGAACGCCAGCATGGGCAACCGCATCCGCGACATGCGCATCGGCGGCGTGGCGGTGGAGGCCGACAAGACCTACCGCGTGGCCGGCTGGGCGCCGGTGGCGGAAGGCGCGCAGGGCGAACCGATCTGGGACGTGGTGGCCGGCTGGCTGCGCGACCGCAAGACGGTGTCGCTGAAGAAAGTCCAGCAGCCGAAGCTCATCGGCGTGGACGGCAATGCCGGCCTGCTCGGCTGAGGTGATGCGCTTGGAACGATCAGGCGTACTTGCTGAGGGTGCGGATGATGCCGGACACGCGCTCCTGGCGCTGGCTCTCATCCCGGCCGTCGGCGATCTCGTACTCGAGGCTGCAGGCCATCATCTCGAAGAAGGCGCGGTCGAGCGCCTGGCGCGCGGCCGCGAGCTGCTGGGCGATGTCCTCGCAGGACTCGCCGCCTTCGACCATGCGCAGCACGCCGCGGATCTGGCCTTCGACGCGGCGCAGCCGCAGTCCGATGGCCCGCTGGTGCGCGGCGCGGATCTCGGTGGCGGTCTGGACGGTGGCGACGGCGGTGCCGGTGGCCTTCTTCGGCGCCTTGCGCTTGCTGGGGGTAGCCATGTTCGCAGTTCCCGAATTCCTTCACGGATGCTAGCACAGGACGCCCGCGGCGCCCGCCGCGGCGCGCGCTGCACGGCCGGGGTGGCGCGATGACCGACGCCCAACTGCTGCAGGCCATCGCCGGCGGCGCCCTGATCGGCCTTTCGGCCGGATTGTTGTTTTTGGTCAACGGCCGCATCGCCGGCGTGAGCGGATTCTTTGGCGACGCGCTGGCCAATCCGAAGCTGCCTGAGACCGCGTCGCGCGTGCTGTTCCTGGTCGGGCTGGTGGCGGGCTACCTGCTGGTGCGCCACTTCGTGGCCGGCACCGGTGGCATGCAAATGCAGGCCGGCTGGGGCGGCATGGTGCTGGCCGGGCTGCTGGTGGGTTACGGCACGCGCCTGGGCTGCGGCTGCACGTCGGGGCATGGCATCTGCGGCATCTCGCGGCTGTCGCCACGCTCTTTGGCGGCCACGGCGGTGTTCATGGCGGCCGGCCTGGCCACCGTGTTCCTGCTGCGACTGGCGGGGTGGCGCTGATGCGCGCCGTCGCTGCCCTGGCCTGCGGCACGCTGTTCGGCGCCGGCCTGACGCTGGCCGGCATGACCGACCCCGCGCGCGTCATCGGCTTCCTAGACATCACCGGGAACTGGGATCCCAGCCTGGCCATCGTCATGGCCAGCGCGCTGGCAGTGGCGCTGCCGATGTTCCAGTGGGCGCTGCGGCGCCAGGCGCGACCGGTGCTGGCGCCGCGCCGCTACCTGCCCGAGCGCACCGAGATCGACCGCGACCTCATCGTCGGCGCGCTGCTGTTCGGCGCTGGCTGGGGCATCGCCGGCCTGTGCCCGGGCCCGGCCATCGCCGGCCTCGGCTCGGGCCAGCCGGAAATCATCGCCTTCGTGCTCGCCATGGCGGCGGGCGTGGGGGTGCGTGCCTTGCACGCGGCGCGCACGGCGCTCCGCGACGACTGCCGGAGCTAGGCGCCATGCGCCGCCCGCAGTTACCCACCGAACAACTAAAGCCACGGGCCGATGGTCGGCCAGGGCAAACACGCCACCGGCTTGCGCGCCGGCGGTGAAATCCCGGGGAGGGAACCATGCGCAGCACCATCCACCATCGTAAGCTCCAAACCACCGCGATCCTCGCGGCGATCTCGCTGCTCGGGAGCGGGTCCGCCTTCGCCACCAACGGCTACTTCTCGCACGGCTACGGCACCCAGAGCAAAGCCATGGCCGGCACCGGCGTCGCCCGTTCGCTCGACACCCTGGCCCCGGCGACCAATCCCGCCGGCCTGCTCGGCGTCGAGGACGGCATGGACGCGGGCATGGCCTGGTTCTCGCCCGACCGCGGCTATGAGGTCACCGGCGGCCCGTCCGGCGCCTGTATGTCGGCGCAGCAGTGCACCTTCGGCGTCGGCCCGGCCAGGCTGCGCAGCGACAAGGACTATTTCCTCATCCCGCACTTCGGCTGGAAGCGTTCGCTGGGCGACAACGCCGCCATCGGCGTGGCCGTGTACGGCAACGGCGGCATGAATACCCGCTACCTCGGCGGCAGCGCCACCTTCGGCGTGCCCATGGGCAGCGTTCCCCCGGGCATGGGCTTCACCATGCCGGGCACCTTCGGCGACGGTACCGCCGGCGTGGACCTGATGCAGATGTTCATCGCGCCGACCTATGCGCGTGCCTTCGGCGAGGATTCCTCGTTCGGCATCTCGCCCATCATCGCGCTGCAGAGCTTCGAGGCCCGCGGACTGGGCAACTTCGCGCCGTTTTCGTCCGACCCGACCAAGCTCACCAACAACGGCCATGACACCAGCTACGGCCTGGGCCTGAAGCTAGGCATGCAGACGCAGCTGGGCGAGGGCGTGCGCTTCGGCGCTTCGTACCAGACCAAGATGTCGATGAGCGAGTTCGAGGACTACGCCGGCCTGTTCGCCAACCAGGGCGACTTCGACATCCCGGCGACCGCCACCGTCGGCATGGCCTTCGACGCCGGCGACAAGGTGACGGTGGAGTTCGACGTGCAGTGGATCGCCTATGGCGACGTCGATTCCATAGCCAATCCGATGCTGCCCAACCTGATGATGGCGCCGCTCGGCGCGGATGGCGGTGCCGGCTTCGGCTGGGACGACATGACGGTGTTCAAGCTCGGCGCCGAATACCGCGCCAGCGCCGACGCCACCTGGTACTTCGGTTACAGCCACACCGACCAGCCGATTCCCTCGAGCGAGGTGCTGTTCAACATCCTCGCCCCGGGCGTGGTCGAGGACCACTTCACGGTCGGTTACAGCCGCGCCCACGGCGCCAATGGCAACCGCTGGACGGTCTCGGCCATGTTCGCGCCCTCGGTGGAAGTGCGCGGCGGCAACCCGCTGGACCCGGCGCAGACGGTGGAGCTGAGCATGGACCAGTACGAAGTCGAGTTCAGCTACCACTTCAAGGGCTGAGCCAGGAAAAAAGAAGGCCGGGTCGCCCCGTGGCGGCCCGGCCTTTCTTTTTGGTTCTTCTCCGAAGTCAGGGATGGCCTGGGCGGTTCTTCGCTGACCACCGACGCGGCGCCGGCCCCACCGCGAAGGCGAGGGTCGATTCCTGCTCGGTGAAGCCTTTATCTCCCAGGAATCGACCCTCGCCTTCACGGCG
>DNNT01000237.1 GCA_003497545.1 Arenimonas sp.
GGCTGGGTGACCGGCCACAGCTACGTGGTGTACGGCCCGCTGGCGAACGGCGCCACGTCGCTGATGTTCGAGGGCGTGCCTACCTATCCGGACCCGGGCCGCTTCTGGGAAGTGTGCGACCGCCACCAGGTGACGACCTTCTACACCGCGCCCACCGCCATCCGCGCGCTGATGCGCGAGGGCGACGGCCCGGTGAAGCGCAGCAAGCGCACGTCGATCCGCCTGCTGGGCACGGTGGGCGAGCCCATCAATCCCGAGGCCTGGGAGTGGTACAACCGCGTGGTGGGCGAAGAGCGCTGCCCCATCGTCGACACCTGNNCAGACCGAAACCGGCGGCATCCTGATTTCGCCGCTGCCGGGTGCGGTGGCGACCAAGCCGGGCTCGGCCACGCTGCCGTTCTACGGCGTGCAGCCGGCGCTGGTGGACGCCGAGGGCCGCGTGCTCGAGGGCGCCACCGAAGGCAACCTGGTGCTGAAGGACTCCTGGCCGGGCCAGATGCGCAGCGTCTACGGCGACCACCAGCGTTTCATCGACACCTACTTCAAGACCTACCCGGGCATGTACTTCACCGGCGACGGCTGCCGCCGAGACGCCGACGGGTATTACTGGATCACCGGCCGCGTGGACGACGTGATCAACGTCTCCGGCCACCGCATGGGCACGGCCGAAGTGGAAAGCGCGCTGGTGGCGCACGCCGCCGTCGCCGAGGCCGCGGTGGTGGGCGCGCCGCACGACATCAAGGGCCAGGGCATCTATGCCTACGTCACGCTGAAGGCGGGCGTGGAGCCCACCGATGCGCTGCGCAAGGAGCTGGTGCAGCACGTGCGCCATGAAATCGGCCCCATCGCCGCGCCCGACTGGCTGCAGTGGGCGCCGGGCCTGCCGAAGACGCGCAGCGGCAAGATCATGCGGCGCATCCTGCGCAAGATCGCCGAAGCCGGCCCCGAGGGCGTGGACCGCGCCGGCCTGGGCGACACTTCCACGCTGGCCGACCCGGGCGTGGTGGAGTCGCTGGTGCGCGAGCGGCAGGTGCGCTGAGGATGTCGCCCGCGCCCACCATCCTGGTCGCGGACGACCACCCGCTGTTCCGCGAGGCGCTCAAGGGCGCGGTGTCGAAGCTGCTGCCCGAGGCGCGGCTGGTGGAGTCGGACAGCGCCGACGCGCTCTTCGCCAGCGCCGAGGCCCACCCCGAAGCCGACCTGCTGCTGCTCGACCTGAACATGCCCGGCGCGCACGGCTTCAGCGCGCTGGTGCACCTGCGCGCGGTGCAGCCGCAATTGCCCATCGTGGTGGTGTCGGCGCGCGAGGAGCCCACGGTGGTGCGGCGCGCGCTGGAACATGGCGCCGCGGGCTTCATCCCGAAATCGTCCGACCCGGGCACCATCCGCGAAGCCATCGCCAGCGTGCTCGAAGGCGGCCAGTGGGCGCCGCCGCAGGCCGAAACCGCCGACGGCCTGCACCCCGAGGAAGCCCAGGTGGCCCGCCGCCTGGCCGAACTGACGCCGCAGCAGTTCCGCGTGCTGGGCATGCTGGGCAGCGGCCTGCTCAACAAACAGATCGCCCACGCCCTCGGCGTTTCCGAGGCGACGGTGAAAGCCCACATGACCGCCATCCTGCGCAAACTCGGCGCCAGCAACCGCACGCAAGCCGTGCTGATGGCGGGGCGGCTGGCCGTAGACCCTGAATCCGGTGAACCAGGTTGATTTTATTGAACCAGGTTCATTTTATTGACGAGCTGCCGCGGCTGGCGGCCGGCCGCCCACGCTTTCGAAGACGGGTTTCCGCGACCAGTTCGCGACGCACCTGGCGCTGGAAGGCCGGCGGACCGAAAGCCCGCCCTTGGTGCGTATAGCGCGAGATCTCCTCGCGCTGGGCATCACTGATGCCGCTCGCAACCAAGGCAGCGTAGGTCTTCCAGCGCGTCGGCGTGTCCGCCGCCAGGCCAAGGTAGACCGCGTGAGGCTGCACCACAGGGTCTATGCGGCCCTGGGCATTTGCGTGATAGCTGGACCAACGGTAATCCGCCGGCCGCGACACCATGCCGGCGCGAACCGGGTTGAGTTCGATGTAGCGCTGGCACGTGAGGAAGTAGTCGTCGGCGCTGACCAGGCAGGAGCGGAAGCGACCCTCCCAGAGCGTTCCGGTGCGCTGGTGCATGGCATTGAAGTACCTGACGTAGCGCGTCCCGAGCTGCTGCATCATCCGGCTGGTGGCGCCATCCTCCGGCGGCGTCACCAGCAGGTGCACGTGGTTGGTCATCAGCACGTAGGCGTGGACGGCGCAGCCGGTCTGCGAGGCGGCCAGCGCCAGTTCGTCGAGGTATTTCCAGTAATTCGCCCGGTGCAGGAAGCAGGGCGTTTTGTTCACGCCGCGCTGGATGATGTGCTTGGGCACGTTGGCGAGGTCGAGCCGGGGGATGGCGGGCATGGCGGTGTCCTTCGTGGGCGAGGCCCGAGTTGGCCCGAGCCCCGGCCTGCCGGGAAATCCGACAGTTCCACCACCCGCTGTCAGAGCAAAACCCGCCCAAGAAAATGAACCTGGTTCAATAAAATCAACCTGGTTCACCGGATTCGACCCGGCTGGCGTCCTGTGCCATCCTCGGCCTGCCGGGCCCGCCCCGCCTGCTGTCCAGACGCCCCCACGGCAGGTCCTGCACATCCCCCGTCCAAAAACGAGAGGAACCTGCAGATGCGAAAGTTCGCCTCCTGGGCCCGTCGTGGCCTGCTTGCCATTTCCCCCCTTGCCCTCTTCGCCGCCATGGCCGCCTCGGCCGCGCCCGGCGACCGGGCCATGTCGCCCGCCGTGCGCGAGGCCATGCAGCGAGATCTCGGGCTCACGTCCGAACAGCTCACCCAGTACGTGCAGGCCGAACGCCTGGCCCTGCGTGAGGAGAAAGCGCTGGCGAAAGCCCAGGGCGAACGTTTCGCCGGCAGCTGGCTCGAGCGCAAGGGTAACGGCCAGTACCAGCTGGTCGTGGCCACCACCTCCATCACGCCGCAGCGCGCGCCCGCCGGCGCCGAAATCCGCAGCGTGCGCCACAGCCTCGACCGCCTTGAAGCCTCGAAAGGCGAAATCGACACGTTGCTCGCCCACGGCGCCAAGTCGCCCGAAGGCGTCTACGGCTGGTTCGTCGACGTGCGCAACAACAGCGTGACCGTCAACGTCGCGCCGGGCGCCGAAGCCGCAGCCATCGGCTTCATCGCCGCCACCGGCGCCGACGCCGACACCATCCGCTTCCAGCGCATGGAATCGGCGCCAATGCCGCTGGCCACGCTGCAGGGCGGTAGCGAATACCTGTCCAACGACGGCAGCAACTACTACTACTGCTCGGTCGGTTTCGCCGTCACCCGAAACGGCGCCAAGGGCTTCGCCACCGCCGGCCATTGCGGAAACGCCGGCGACCGCGCCTTCGTGGCGGTCAACCGCCGCACCGTGAGCCAGATCGGCGCCTTCGCCGCGTCGAACTTCCCCGGCTCCGATCGCGCCTGGGTGCAGGTGGACAACAACCACACCCTGCTTCCGGTGGTCGACGGCTACAGCGGCAGCGACATCCCGGTGTACGGCAGCACCGAAGCGCCCATCGGTGCCAGTGTCTGTCGCTCGGGCCGCACCACCGGCCTGCATTGCGGCGTGATCGAAGCCAAGAACGTCACCGTGCAGTACCCCGACGCCAGCGTGAACGGCCTCACCCAGGTGAAAGTGTGCGCCGAAGGCGGCGATTCCGGCGGCGCCTTCATCACCGGCGCCGGCCAGGGCCAGGGCGTGCTTTCCGGCGGCAACTACAGCTGCAAGGGCAAGCAGGCCAAGCTGGCCACCAGCTACTTCCAGCCGCTCAACCCGCTGCTGCAGGGTTACGGCCTGACGCTGTCCACCAGCCAGTAAGACCCCGCCAAGTGTTGCACCCAGGACGCCCCGGTTCGCCGGGGCGTCTTCATTGGCTACAGCAGCTCGATCCCGAACCGCCGCACCACCAGCGCGAAAGCGCCGAACGACGCCACCGTGATGACGGCGCTCGCGAGCAAGCTCGGCCAGAAGCNNGAAGCCGATGCGCGGCAGCATGTACGGGAACGCAAGGAACATCGGCAGCGTCGGCAGCACGTACCAGAACGTGTACCACGCGTGTTTCGCCACCTTCTCCTGCGGCTGCCCCTCGACGTGCAGCCACACCAGCGCCATCAGCGTGACCAGCGGCAGGGCCGCGATCAGCGCCCCGGCCTTGTCGCTGCGTTTGGCCACTTCCGACACCAGCACGATCACGGCGGCGGTGACGGCGAACTTGGTGATCAGCCAGATCATCAGGTCTCCTTGTCCAGACACGCCACGGCCGTCATTGCCGCGGCAGCACCGTGAGCACCCGCCCGATGAAGGCATGAAACTCGGCCATGTACTTGCGCAGGAATTCCTCGGTGCCGGGCACCGTCACTTCGCCTTCGTCGGTGATCAAACCCGGCTTGAACTGGATATACGCCTCGGGCGAGGTCATCTGCGGCGAATTGCAGAAGCCCAGCACGCCACGCAGGCTCTGCTGCGCGATGGCGGTGCCGATGGCGCCCGGCGACGTGCCGATGACCGCCGACGGCTTGCGCGAGAAGGAATTCGTGCCCGACGGGCGCGTGGCCCAGTCGATGGCGTTCTTCAGCCCGCCCGGGATGGAGCGGTTGTATTCGGGCGTGACGAACAGCACCGCGTCGGACGCTGCGATGGCTGCCTTGAAATCCAGCGCCACCTGCGGGAAATCGGCGTCGTAATCCGGGCTGTAGAGCGGCAACTCGCGGAACACGATTTCATGGAATTCCATGCCGTCTGGCGCGAGCTTGAAGAGCGCCTTCGCGAGCTTGCGGTTGATCGACTGGCTGGACAGGCTGCCGATCAGGTAACCAACCTTGAACCGGGACATGGCGGTGCTCCTCGGGGGTGGGTGGACCTCGAAGATACGCCCATCCGGCGTCGGTTTGGATCAGCCGGGAATGCCGCTTCGCCGGAGCGACGCCCGGGTCTCGCAGCTCGCCGCATAGCCGGGCGACATGCGCTCGCGCAGGTGCGGCCACTGCTTGGTCCAGAAGGCAGGAGTAGCGATTTTCCAGGCGGGAATCGCGTCGGCCAGGTGGATGTCGTGGCGCTCGGCGTTCTTCCTGGCGGCGTCTTCGGTCGAATACTCGGCGACGATGGCGATGGCATCGAATATCTCGCGCTCGGCGCGCCGGGCGGCCTTCGCGCCACCAGCTTCGGCTGCTCTTGCGAGGCTGGCCGCAATTTCCTGCTCCAGATAGCTGCGCGCCACTTCAATCGCCAGGCGGAACTGCATCTTGCCGACGTCATCCTGCTTCTCGGCGAGCACGTGCAGGTTCGCGTTGCGGCTCTGCAGTACGTCCAGTGGGTGCATCACCCGCAGGGTCGTGCCGGTGTCGGCCAGCGGCACGCGCACGGCGTTGGCGAAGACCTTGTCGCGATCAATGCCCACGACGCGGTGCAGCAGGTCCACGTTGTAGATGCGGCCGGGCTCGGCCGGTGCGATGGCGCTGCCGACCAGGGCCGTAATGGCTTCAGGTTCCACGAACTCAGGTCGGCCATCGATGGCGCGTGCGAAGGAACGAAGCGGGTCGCGGCCCGCGGGATCGCGCGTGAGGAAGTCGACGTCGCGCGAAACGGCTGGCGCGGAACCCCTGGGTGCCTGGATACCGTAGTGATCCATCCAGAAGGCCAGCGCCTGGCCGCCCACCAGGATCAGGTCGGGCCCAGCGGCCTCCAGCACCCGGAGCACCATGTCCCGGGGCATGTAGGCCTCGTTGTCGCGACCCATCGGTCAGCTCTTGCGGTAGGTCGGCGGGAACACGGGCCGCGAGGCCAGGGCCAGGTCGCGCGGTACAAAATGCAGGTCTTCCGCGCGCCGCTGGCCGGCCACCACGTCGAGGGCGTCGAGCCGGCGCGTTACGGCCGCCGCGACTTCGGCGGCGGTCTCCGCCGCGCCGCCCATGCCGGCAATGCCCCGCTTCGCCCAGTGCTCCAGCTGCTGGGCGATGCTTCGGTCCTGCAGCCGGGCCTCCAGCTGTGCCAGGGCGTAAAGCTCATCGGAGATGCGGACGTTCTTGGCCATAAGTGCATTATGTGGCAAATTGCCACACGGTCAAGTCCGACCCGCCATCGCCTCGAACACGCCGTCGCGGCGCACCCAGGCGTGGTGCAGCGCGGCGGCCAGGTGCACCAGCACCAGCGCGAACAGGCCGTAGCCCAGCGCGCCGTGGGCGCTGCGCAGCGTGGTGTAGAGCGCCGGGTCCTGCGGCGCCAGCGCCGGCAGCACCCAGCCGCCGGGCAGGGGCACCGGGTAGCCGCCGGCCGAAGACATCGCCCAGCCCAGCAGCGGCATCGCCAGCATCAGGCCGTACAGCAGCCAGTGCGAAGCGCGCGCGGCCATCGCCTGCGGCGCCGGCAGCGAACCGGGCAGCGGCGGCGGCGGGTGCCGGCGGCGGTGGCGCAGGCGCAGCAGCGCCAGCACCAGGATCGCCAGGCCCAGCGGCCGGTGGATGTCGAGCAGCAGCGGCCGCAGCGACAGCGACGCCACCATGCCGACGCCGATGAACAGCATCGCCAGGATCATCACCGCCATGGACCAGTGCAGCCAGCGCGCGGTGCGGTCGAAGGTCTTGGGCGCGTCCATCATTCGTCTCCCACGGTGGCCAGCGGCCAGGCGCCGGCGGCGACCTCGCGCTGCCGGCGGTTGAACGACGCCGAATAGGCCCCGGCGCGCGCGGCCAGCACCGGGTCGCCCGACAGCGCGATGCCGTCGGGCACCAGGGTCGGGTCGAAGTTCACGTCGCGGCAGGCGCCGGTGGCCTGCGGCGCGGCGCGTTCCAGCACCAGCGTACCGGCGGCTACGCGCGGGCGTTCTTCGGGCCAGGGCTGCGACGGGNNCGACGGGTCGTCCACCGCATCGCCGGGTTCGGCCACGGTGACTTCCAGCGTCCAGCGCACCGGCGCCTGCGCCAGGCGCGCCGACAGCTCCTGCGCCAGGTAACCGGCGTCGGCGGTTTGCCGCGTGGTTTCGTCGAGCGGCTCGAACGGCGCCTGCGGCGCCAGCGACCAGCGCACGAAGCGCGTGCCGCCGCCGGCGTCGATGAAGCGGAAGGCGTTCACGCCGTTGAACCGCGTGTTGGCCCAGCTGTTCGACCACGGCGCCGACTTCGCCCAGGCCATGAACTTCGCCGCCTCGGGGTGGCGCTCCAGGAAGGCCTGCATGCGCGCCGGGTCGGGCTTGCCGGTGGCCGGGTCGGGGCGCGAGGCCACGATCTGCTCGGCGAAGGCCTGCGGCGTGGCCACGCTGAAGAACGGGAAGCTGTTCATGGCCATGCGCCACTGCTGGCCGTCGTCGGTCTGCAGCAGCAGGCCCACGCTGCGCACGCGCGCCTGCGCTTCCATGCCGTGCGGGTCGCCGCCGCCGATGGACAGCCGGCCCAGCACCGGCGTGCGTGCCTGGCTGAACACGCGGGCCTTGGACAGCACCGCGCCTTCCGCCGTGGGTTCGAAATAGCCTTCCACGCACACGCCCTTGGCATGCGCGCGTCGGAAGCCGGGCTGCGGCTTGCCGCCTTCGATGGTGTCGACCAGGCGCGGCGCCGTCAGCCGTGCCGGCGACAGCCAGCCCGCGGTGAAGGCGAAGGTCGCGGCCAGTGCCGCCACCACGGCGGCGATGCCGGCAAGGGGAACCAGGGGCCGCCAGCGCGGCGGAGCGGGAGTGGGGGTTTCGGTCATGGCGCGGTCTCGCGGGGTGGACTGGCCATGGGACGCCCGGGCCAGCCGGTTTATTCCCGCGCCGCCCCGTCATGCACCCGCGGCGGGCATCGGGAATAATCGGGCGGCGCCGTTCGTCATTCCCGGGAAGCCAGGAAACCACCATGCCCTTGCCCCGCCCGACACCGCTGGACGACGACACCCTGCGCGAACTGATCCCGCGCCTGCGCCGCTTCGCGCGCACCCTGGTGGCCGAACCGGCCGCCGCCGACGACCTGGTGCAGGCGGCGCTGGAGCGCGCGCTCACCCACGGCGGCCAGCGCCGCGACGACGAGGCGCTGCAGCCCTGGCTGTTCTCCGTGCTCTACCGCCAGTTCGTGGACGACTACCGCCGCGCCGGCCGCTGGCGCCGCATCGCGCGCCTGTTCGCCGCCGACGACGAGGCGCAGGTGCCGCGGCCCGACGACATCCTGGAAACGCGCCGCGCCCTGGCCGGCCTGGCCCACCTGCCGGCCGAGCAGCGCGCGCTGCTGGTGCTGGTGAGCGTGGAAGGCCTGGCCTACCGCGAGGCCGCCGACGTGCTGGGCATCCCGATAGGCACGGTGATGTCGCGCCTGTCGCGCGCGCGCCGCGCGCTACGGGAAATGCAAGACGAAGACACGGGCGGACGCCCCGCGCTGAAGGTGCTGCGATGAACCACGAAACCCCGGGCGAAGACGAACTGCACGCCTACGTGGACGGCCAGCTGCCGCCCGCGCGCCGCGCCGCGGTCGAGGCCTGGCTGGCCACGAATCCTGCGCGCGCCGACGAAGTGCACGAGTGGAAGCGCGACGCAGAGCGGCTGCGCGCCCTGATGGCGCAGCCCGAAGCCTGGCCCGCCAATCCCGCGCTGGACCCCGCGCGCCTCCGCCAGCGCCTGCGCGCGAAACGAACGCGCGGCCTGGCCATGGCGGCGTCGCTGCTGGTGGCGCTGGGCGTGGGCGGCCTGTTCGGCTGGCAGGCGCGCGCCCTGCAATCGCCGGCGCCGCTGCCCATGGCCGACGCCGTGGCCGCCTACCGGCAGTTCGTGGATGCCGACGCGCCGCCGATGGAATTCGACGCCGCGCGCGCCGCCGAGCTGGAAGCCTGGCTGGCGCGGAACTTCGGCGACGCCGGCCGCGTGCCCGACCTCAGCCCGGCCGGCTACACGCTGCAAGGCGGCCGCCTGCTGTCCACCGAACAGGGCCCGGCGGCGATGCTGGTGTATGCCGACGACAGCGGCGCGCGCGTGGGCTTCTACCTGCGCCCGCGCGGCCGCCTGGCCGGCAACGGCGAACGCCGCGACGGCGAGCTGCTGGCGCGCTACTGGTCGCGCGAAGACCTGAGTTTCGCCGTGGTCAGCGCCGCCGCCGATCCTTCGGCGCGGTGGCTGCCGGCGCTGCTGGACAAGATCTGAGGCGCTAGTCGCGGTCTGGCGCGCCCAGCGGGAACAGGTGGCGGTAGGGTCGCGCTTCGTCCACGGCGCGCGCGAACGAGGGCCGCGCCAGCAGGCGGGCCCGGTAGGCGCGCAGCACGGGGTAGTGTTCGCCGATGCGCCGTACCCAATCGGCGTAGAACAGCGCGGGCGCGGCCGCGCAGTCGGCCAGGGTGAAGTCGTCGCCGGTGGCCCAGGTCTTGCCGGCCAGGCGGGTTTCCAGCCAGTCGTAGGCGCGGTCGAGCTTCGCCACCGTGGCGGCCAGCGCGTCGTCGCGCCAGGCGGCGTTGCCGGTGATGGCGGCGGCCACGGCGTCCTGCACCGGCAGCATCACGTGCAGGTCGAAGAAGCGGTCCATGAACCGCACCTCGAGCGCCGCCNNCACCGGCCCCGGGTGCGCCAGCTGCAGGTACTCGATGATGACGCTGGTCTCCACCACGTCGCGCCCGCCGTCCACCAGCAGCGGGAACTTGCGCAGCGGCCAAAGCTGCAGCCACTCGGCGGCGTGCTGTGGGTGCTCCGGGCTGATGCAGCGGAATTCGAACGGCGTGCCGTTCTCGTAGAGGGAGATGAGCGCCTTCTGGGTGTAGGAGGAGAAGGGGTGGCCGTAGAGGGTGAGGGGCATGGGTGTGGCCTTGAGACGGTGGGGCGCCCAGATCGGAACGCCTAATGCGTTGTGTCCCGACCCATGGCGACCAAGGTCTGGAAATGGGCGTACCACTCGGCCTCCACCTGCTCGACTGGGCCGATCAGCCGCTCGAACTCCGCCAGAGTACCGCCATGCCGGATCAGGTGGTGGTAGCCGGCGGCGTACTTGCCTTCATCGTAATGCAGCAGAAAATGGGTGAGGCTCCACCAACCCAGGTAATACGCGTTTACCGCCGCATCCATCCCAGGGCCGCCCTGCCCGGTAATCAGGGTCCTGAGCGGGATGACGCGCTGGCTCTGGACGTCCGAGGCCCAGTCGCCCGCAAGCTCCCAGCGCTTCAGCCACCAGAGTGGATAAGTGTCCAGGTCCGGAACGCCCGGCTCCAAACGACCGCCAACAAACCGGCTGCTACCGAAATACGTGGCGAGACCCTCGTTGATCCACTGCTCCTTCGCGTAGCCCGTCAGCTCGCGATTGAGCTGGTGCACGGCCTCATGCATCAGCCAATGGTGTGGGTTCGGTTTGCTCGAATCCACGTATGCATGGCAAACGCCATCGACGTAGTAGGCCTCGGCCCATGGCCGACTGCGGCTGTGTGCCAGGAACTCGGATCGGCTGGCATATAGGCGGATGCGCAGGGCTGGTGCAGCCTCGGGCGTGGAGAAGTCATCGAAGAACTCCGTGTAGGCTTCAAACAGCCCCTCAGCCGCCATCCCGGCGCGGCGGGTGGTGACTTGTTCCGCGGTCGACAAAATCGTGTAGTTGGGGGTGACTAGTTCAACCGGAGAGGTCGTCTCCGATTCGTCGACGCCGTCGATGCCAGGGCTCGGATCCTCGAGCCCGCAGCCAGCCGGCGCGCACAAGGCCAGGGCGAGAAATATTCTCAGGGGCGGCTGAGGAATCATGCTGCCAGCTTGGCAGTCAAGTCGTTCTCGGTGCAACGGTCCGCTCCCGGCCAGGAGCGGACATCAAATATCGGCGGGGNNCCACTCGCGCCTTTTTGAAGAGTTGCTCATTGAGCTACAAGCGCTGATCAACTCGCCGCATGAGTACGATCTCATTAAGTCTTCAAGGGTCTTGCGCCAGCTACTCATAGATGGCGATGCGCTAATTCACCTAGTGAACCAAGACCTTCGCGCGGCGCCAAGATTTGTCGTTCAAATCCACCCGAAAGAAGCTGCGGAAGACTTCTCCCCCGCGATATACCCGGCTGGAGAGTCCGGAGAGCGAGTGGAACTTCGCCTTCAAGAATTTCTCAAACACTCCCTGGGTGCGGACGGCGAAGAAAAAATCACTGTCAGGGACGTTATCAAGTACGCGGCCACAGTCTTAGGAGGTGTTCACTTTAAGGCGGAAGAGAAAACCAAGCACCGTCGGCTGGCAGAGATTCACAGCGCTCGCGACGAAAACGGGGAATCGTACGTACTGACCGCTCTCAAACACATAGGAGCGATTACCCGTGATGCGATTATTCCAATGCGAGATCTGCTACTGGATCGGCAAAAATTCGAATCCGGCAAGGGGTGGACGGTCATTCTGTCGCTTCGGCTGCTTTCCGCTCCGCCTGATGAAGAGAACTACATTCTTGATGTAGGCGCCAATGAAAACGTAAACAGGTTCTCCATTTACGTTGACTCAAGACAGCAACTTACATTTCGAATCATTGATTCAAGCGGATCTAGGAAGTATCTCAGGACCGGACTGGTTGGAGGCGCGGTCCCAATTGAAAGGCCGATCATCATTCTTTGTGAGTTGAGCACTGTGGATGATGAAACACTTCTCTCGATTCGGACGGATGGTTGGGATCATGCAGAAGTCGTCAGGGGGGTCTCACTGCAGAATATTGGCAATCCCTTTCACTTCGTAACCGGGAGCGACTGTCTCGGAAAAAAGAACACCTTTCATGACGAGTTCGGCTCCATGCTCATTGCGCGACCCTTGAACAGCCTAGAAATCGCCCAATCGATTGCTTACTTTGCGGAGAAAGCTGCATCTGCAACTCGCTGGGTCAGCTTCACGGGGAATCAGTTCCTATACTCGACGGGTCATCCGAACTTTGAGCCACACAAGGCGTAGGGCGTAGGCGCTACTGACATCTTGCATGTCCGCTTCGGGTCGGAAGCCGACCTGACGCTTGGGGCGGAATCAGCGGGGAGCGGGAACCTACCGCCTGACCAAAGCCGCGCCGAGACGCAGCTTTGCGCTGACCTGTTTGCGATTCATGGACCAACCAACATTTTGGAGATGTCTACACCTGCAATTTCCTTCGCCAAGCGAGCAATGTCGTTGGTTCGTTTGGGATTAGGCAGTTTGGCCACCTCCGCGATCCACGTCCTCACGCCCTCCGGCCCGGCCTCTGCTTCAATGGCTTCAAACAGCGCCAGGCTTGCCGCGTACCTTGCCGCGGTGTTGGACTCGTCGCTCACGAAGTCCTCGGGAGTGAAGTTGAATGGGCCTGGTGGCGAGTAATTTGGATCAGCCTCCTTCTTCCTCCTTTGTTCCGGAGTCAGTTGTCGAAGGAATGCTTCGGGCTTGACCTGGACGCCTCCCCATGAGGCGAGGCTCAGAGGCCTGGTAGCCGCAGCGAGCTGTTGGTCATGTTGCGCACGCCTTTCCGCTTCTATGCTCGGTGCCAGCACGGCGGTTGCCTTCAGCCCCGCCCACTCTGCCATTCCCTCCGAGTACCAGCGTGGCAACGGTCCAAACAGGCCCTGGATCGAATGAACTTGCTCGTGAGGTACGAGTTGGTAAAGCGCCCACATACCTTTCGAACCAAGCGATCCCGAACGTTCAAGCGGGACCACCCATCTCGTCACGTCTTGCACTCTTGGTGGCTGATAGCCGGGATCCCGAGTGAATGCGACCTGGGCCCAGCTCACATCTGAAGGTTCAACGCCAATTGCCTCCGAGACAATGCGGTACGCGCGCGCCAGGTCCCGGGAATGGTTCCCGGCAATAGCACCATCAACCCCTTCACGGAATACAGAGAAGGTCAGATCAGAGTCCTTCACAAGAACTCCATCAAGATTGTCTGAGGAGTCAGTAACAAGGGGTGACATGGATGGCTGGGGCGAACCCGAGAGCGCCGCGCAGCCAGAGACCAGTAGAAGGAGAATAACGAAGTGGATCCGCTTCATTGCGCGCTCCGGAGTGAACCGTTTTACGCTTCCGCTCGCATACAGCCTGGATATCGGCACGGCCTGCGCAGCGTCACCCATACACCTGGTTGATTCGCTCCATGAGCGATACCGATATGCTCCCGGGCGAAGACGACTGTTGGCACAACCTCTTTGATTAGGACTTCTAAACGTTTTCCGTGGACGTTTATATGAGAAAGCTTCGCGGGGTGATCGACCCCCTCGGCCCCAGGAAGTGAGGTCGGGCACGGCTTCATCTTCGCTTGGCCGATGTCCGCCTTCGCGGGCCCGCCCGCGTTTTCCCCGGGCGCCGGCGTGGCTACCATGGCGGCACTATCGGCAACCCAGGATGGCACGACATGGCGTCCATCGGCGGTAACCCCCAGGCGCCCCTCGCGGGATACGACGCGCAGGCGGCGGCCGAGTTCTGCAGCCGCTGGCTTCCGGCGTGGACCGGCAACGACCCGGGGCGGCTGGCCAGCTTCTATACCGAAGACGCGTTCTATTCCGATCCGGCCCGGCCCGCGGGCATCGAGGGGCGCGATGCGCTGCTCGGGTATTTCACCAGGCTGCTCGCCCGCTACCCCGCCTGGGTCTGGACGCACCGGCGCAGCCTTCCGGTGCCGGAGGGGTTCCTGAACTTCTGGTCGGCCACGGTGGATGGCAGCGAGGAAAACCGGTTCGACGGTGTGTGCGTCGTCCGCCTCCGCGACGGGCTGATCTTCCGCAACGAAGTCTTCTTCGACGCGTCGGCACTCAAGCCGCGGTGAGCCTGGCGGCGAAACCCGCCTGTTGAAGGCCGCCGATCAACCGGCCACGCCGGTGCGCTTCTGCTGGGCCGCCAGGAACGCCCGCAAGCTCGCCGGCTTCACCGGCTTCGTCAGCACCGGCAAACCCAAATCCCGCGCGGCGCGCTTGAGCGTGTCGCTGCCATCGGCGGTCACCAGCACGGCGGGCGTGTGCGCGCCGCAGACTTCGCGCAGGGCCTGCAATGCGCCCAAGCCGTCCATTTCATCGTGCAGGTGGTAGTCGGCCACCAGCACGTCGGGGCGGTCGGCCTTCGCCTGGGCCAGCGCGGCGGCCACGGTTTCGGCCACGCGCACGTCCACGCCCCAGCGGCCCAGCAGGGCTTCCATGCCGTCCAGGATTTCGCGGTCGTTGTCCAGGCACAGCACCTTCAGGCCGGAAAGGTCGCCGTGTGCCACCGGCGCGCGCGGCGGCTTGGCGGGCGCGGGCGTGTCGGCCACGGGCACGCGGATGGCGAACACGCTGCCGCGCCCCGGCCAGCTGCGCACGCTGATGGGGTGGTCGAGCATGCGCGACACGCGCTGGCAGATGCTCAGGCCCAGGCCCAGGCCGCGTTCGCCCCAGGGTGAAGGCTGCTCGAAGCGGCGGAATTCCTCGAAAATCTGCGCCAGGTGGTGCGGCGGAATGCCCGGGCCGCTGTCCCACACCTCGATGTCCACGCCGCCGCCGCGCCGCCGCGCACCAATCACCACGCGGCCCTCCTTGGTGTAGCGCAGTGCGTTCGCCACGAAGTNNTGCAGCGCGCGCCGCAGCAGGCGCCTATCACTGCGTATCGACAGCCGGCTGGCATGCACGCGGAAGCGCAACCCGCGCGCGGCCGCCAGCGGCGCGTATTGCGCGGCCACGCTGGCCATCAGTTCGTCCAGGCGGAACACGGTGAGTTCGGGCTTGAGCGAGCCGGCGTCCAGGCGCGAGATATCCAGCAGCCCGTCCAGCAGTTCCTCGGCGTCGCGCAATGAAGCGTCCACGCGTTCGCTCAGGCGCCGCTGTTCGGCGGCCTCGTCGCTGTCGCGCAGGGCCGAAGTGAACAGGCGCGCGGCGTTGATAGGCTGCAGCACGTCGTGGCTGATGGCGGCCAGGAAGCGCGTCTTGGAAAGATTGGCCTCGGCCGCCTCGCGGGTGCGCTGCTCCACGCGCTGTTCCAGCGTTTCGTTCGATTCGCGCAGGGCCTGCTCGGCGCGTTTGTAATCGGTGATGTCGCTGTAGGTGGTCACGTAGCCGCCACCGGGCAGCGGCTGCCCGCGCATTTCGATCACCTGGCCGTTGGGCCGCACGCGCTCGAACACGTAGGGGGTTCCTTCGCGCAGGTAGGTGACGCGCTTGGCCACCTGCTCTTCCACCGGCCCCGGGCCCATTTCGCCGCGCTCGGCGTTGTAGCGGATCAGGTCGGCCACCGGGCGGCCCACGTACAGCATGCCGTCGGGGTATTCGAACATCTGCTGGTAGCGGCGGTTCCAGGCCACCAGGCGCAGGTCGCGGTCCACCACGCTCACGGCCTGCGAAAGGTTCTCCAGCGTGGCCGACAGGATTTCGCGGTTGAAGCGCAGCTCGTGGCTGGCTTCGTCCAGCAGGCTCATCACTTCGCCCAGTTCCATGCCCGAGCCGCGCAGCGCGGTGGTCAGCGTCAGGCGCGCCGAGGCCGCGCCGATAGCGCCGGCCAGCAGGCGCTCGGTGAACTGGATCAGGGCGCGGTCGGCGGGCGCGCTGGGCGACAGCTCGCGGCCCTGCGCGGCGGCGTAGTCGGCGAACGCGCGGCGCGCGGCGCGTTCGCCGACGATGCGGGTGGCCAGCGCCAGCATGTCGTCGGTGCTTAGCGAACCCTGCCAGCCACCGGCCGAGGCCAGCGGCTTGGCGGCGTAAGGATCCAGGAAGGGCGTGGCGCGCAGGCGGTCTTCCAGGCTGGGCCGGTAGCGCGCCGACACCACCAGCAGCGCCAGGATGTTCACCAGCAGCGACCAGAAGGTGCCGTGGGTAATCGCGTCCCAGCCGCGCAGGCCGAACAGGCTTTCCGGCTGCAGCCAGGCGATGCCCAGCGGGCCCTGCTGCAGCCAGGCGGTGTCGAACCAGCCGGCGCGCGTCAGCGTGGGCAGCAGCAGCGTGTAGCCCCACAGCACGAAGCCGGCCACCAGGCCGGCCATGACGCCGCGGCGGCTGGCGCCGCGCCAGTACAAACCGCCGATGAGCGCCGGTGCGAACTGCCCCACGGCCGCGAACGCCAGCAGTCCGAAGGCCGCCAGCGAACCCGATTCGCCCGCGCCGCGGTAATACGCATACGCCAGCAGCGCGATGGCCACGATGGCGATGCGCCGCACCCACAGCACGCGCCGGCCCAGGTGCTGGCGCTCGTCGGGGTCGGTGAGGCTGCCGCGCCACAGCAGCGGCATCACCAGGTCGTTGCTCACCATGGTGGCCAGCGCCACCGAGGCCACGATCACCATGCCGGTGGCCGCCGAAAACCCGCCCACGTAGGCCGCCAGCGCCAGCGCGGTGTTGTCCATGGCCATGGGCAGGGCCAGCACGTAGGTATCGGGCGCCACGCCCGCGCCGGACAGCAGGGCCTGGCCGCTGGCCGTGATGGGCACCACGAACAGGCAGATCACCACGAGGTAGCCGCTGAACATCCAGCGCGCGCGGCGCACGTCGGCCACGTCGCCGCATTCCACCACTGCCACGTGGAACTGGCGCGGCAGGCAGACGATGGCCGCGAAGGCCAGCAACGTCTGCGCCATGAAACCCTGCGGGATGCCCGGCGCCACGAAGTCGCGGGTGGCGGCCTGGAAACGCGCCAGCAGGTCTTCGCTGCCCGGCAGGTGGCCCAGCGCGAACACGCCCACCGCCGCGAAGGCCACCAGCTTCACCAGCGATTCCAGCGCCACCGCCAGAATCATGCCGTGGTGGTGTTCGGTGGCGTCGATTTCGCGGGTGCCGAACAGGATGGCGAACAGCGCCAGGAACAGCGCCGAATACAGNNAGAATACAGCGCCGGGTCGGCCAGCACGCCCACGCCCACGTCGGAATCGACGCCCGACAGCACCTCGATGCTCATCGCCACCGCCTTGAACTGCAGCGCGATGTAGGGAATGGCGGCAATCACCGCCACCAGCGTCACCATGGCGGCGATGTTCTGCGCGCGGCCGTAGCGGGCGGCCAGGAAGTCGGCGATGGACACGGTGCTCTGCTCGCGCGCCACCAGCACCAGCCGTTCCAGGATGCGCCAGCCGAACAGGAACAGCAGGATCGGCCCCAGGTAGATCGGCAGGAAGCCCAGGCCCGTGGTGGCCGCCGTGCCCACCGCGCCGTAGAAAGTCCACGACGAGCAGTACACCGCCAGCGCCAGCGAATACACGATCGGCCGCAGCCAGTTGCGGCGCGGGTACAGCGGCTTGCGGTCCNNGGATCACGGACCCTCCTTCCGCGAATCCGGGGAGCCGCGAGTGTAGCGCCGCATGCCGGGCCGGGCGCGGCTTCGACCAAAGTCGAAGGGCCGCCGTGGCTGACGCCGGCGGCGGGCCGTGTCAGGCTGGTGGCATGGCCACGCCCGTGCCCGGACTGGACCTCGAGTCCCCGCCCTTCGACCTGCTCGACGCCGGCCAGAAGCGCCGCCTCGCGGCCGCGGTGGACCTGGGCTATTTCGCCGCCGGCCAGCGCATCATCGAAGCCGGCGAGGCGTCGCCGCACGTGCACGTCATCCTCAAGGGCCTGGTGCACGCCTTCGACGGCCGCGGCGCCGACAGCACGAAGTTCGCCGACTACGGCGCGGGCGACCTGTTCGGCGCCTTCGCCGTCATCGCCGGCCGCGCCCGCCACCGCTACNNCCGTGTGCTTCCTGCTCCCGGCCGCCACCTTCCACGAACTGCTGGCCGACAACCCGCGCTTCGCCGCCTATTTCCACGAAGCGCTGTCGGTGAAGCGCCGGCTGCTGGCCGAACAGCAGCAGCCCGGCGAACTGGGCCGCCTGATGCTCACCCGCGTGGCCGACGCGCAGCTGGCGCCGGTGCACGCCGTACCTGCCGACACCGGCATCGCCGCCGCCGCCGCCGCGCTGCGCGAGCACCAGGTGGACTGCCTGCTGGTGGCGC
>DNNT01000287.1 GCA_003497545.1 Arenimonas sp.
CCTTCGCGGTGGGGCCGGCGCCAAGAAGAAACATGGAAGTACTACTTCAACGGCAGGAAGCCGTTGGGACCGATCATGCGGAAGGGCACCGACACCAGCCGCATGCCGCCGTTCACCTGCACGGAAAAGTGCAGGTGCGGGCCGCTGGAATAGCCGGTGCTGCCGGCGTAGCCCAGCACCTGGCCCAGGCTGACGGTGTCGCCGGTGCGCACCGCCACGCCGCCTTCGCGCAGGTGCGCGTACAGCGCCATGCTGCCGTCNNGTGCATCACGCGAACCAGGTTCGCGCGTTTGGCGAGGGCCGGGTCGGTGCCGCCCTCGGCGTAACCGGAAATGGCCTCGAGCACCACGCCGCCGCGCGCCGCCAGCACCGGCGTGCCTTCGTCCACCACCAGGTCGATGGCGTAGCGGTTGGCCGCGTCGTCGTGGCTGAAGCCGCCGTGGAATCCCTGGCCCAGCGTGAACTTCGATTCTTCCACCGGCAGCGAATACACGACGTCGCGCGCCTCGGCGTAGGGTTCGCCCGGGATGATCGAGAGCCGCAGCGAATGGCGCGCGCCCTCCGCCACCGGCCACAGCGCCGCCAGCGTGGCCGATTCGCCCGCCCGCAGCACGCGCCGCACCGGCAGCGCCGGTTCGCTGTCCATGCCCACCCAGGCGTCGGCCACCAGTTCCACTTCCACCGGGCCGCCGCTGGTGTTGCGCGCCAGCGCGCGCTGGCCTTCGCCCTGGCGCACCACGCTCAGCTCCGCCAGCCCCTCGGCCGCCGCCACAACCGGCAAGGCCAGCAGCGCCGCCAGCAGCAGCGCGGCGCGGCTCATCCCGCCGCCGACCCGTCCGGGTAGAAGTACAGGTCCATCGGCTGTGGCCGGTCGATGGCGAAGCCCTGGGCGTAGTCCACGCCCAGCGCGATCAGCGCCTGGCGGTCGGCTTCGGTTTCGGTGTGTTCGGCGATCGAGCGCTTGTCGAGCACGTGGGCGATTTCGTTGATGGAACGCACCACCGCCTCGGCCATCGGTGAATCGTGCATGTCGCGCACGAAGCTGCCGTCGATCTTGAAGTAGTCCACGTCCAGCGAACGCAGGTAGCTGAACGAGCAGAAGCCGGTGCCGAAGTCGTCGAGCGCGAAGCGGCAGCCCAGGTCGCGCAGCTGGTTGATGAAGCGCTGGGCGCGGGCCAGGTCGCGCACCGCGCTGGTCTCGGTGAGCTCGAAGCACAGCTTGCTGGACGGGAAGTGGCTGCGGCGCAGGCGTTCGGACAGGAAGCCGATGAAGCCTTCGTCGATCACCGCCTCGCCCGACAGGTTGATGCAGCAGGTGTCGACGGTGGCGGCGGCGTCGGGGTGGCTTTCCAGCCAGCCCAGCGTGCGGGTGATCACCTCGCGGTCGATGCGCGTGGCCAGGCGGAAGCGCTCGGCCGCCGGCATGAACTGCGCCGGCTGCAGGCGCTCGCCGGTGCGCGGGTCGCGCAGGCGCAGCAGCACCTCGAAGTGGCGGCCCTGGTCCATGCCGGGTCGCAACGGCACGATGGACTGGCAGTACAGCTCCATCGCCTGCTGCTCCAGCGCCTCGCGGATGCGCACCACCCAGCGCATGGCCGAGGTGCGGTCGAGCAGTTCGCCGCCGTCCAGGCTGGCCAGGCACACCCGGTTGCCGCCCTGTTCCTTGGCGGTGAAGCAGGCCGCGTCGGCCTGCGACAGCAGCTGCGCATAGTCGGCCTGGCCCGGCAGGAAGGTGACCAGGCCGGCGCTGGCGGTGGTGCCCAGCATCTGGCCGTCCCAGCCGCAGCGGTAGCCTTCGATGGCGCGCAGCAGCGCGCGCACGCGGTCTTCGGCCACCATCGGCGTGCAGTTGCGCAGCAGCAGCGCGAACTCGTCGCCGCCGGTGCGCGCCAGCAGGTCCTCGGGGTGGCGGTGCGCTTCGATCACGCCGGCCACGCCGCGGATGAGTTCATCGCCGGCGGCGTGGCTGGCGGTGTCGTTGATCAGCTTCAGGTGGTCGAGGTCGATGTAGGCCAGGGCCATGGGCAGCACCGAGCCGCCGGCGATCTCGGGGCGCACCTTCTCCTCGAAGGCGTTGCGGTTGTGCAGGCCGGTCAGCGGGTCGACGTTGGCGCGCAGCTTCAGCACGCCGGCGCTGACGCGCTGCTGGTGCATGGCGAAGGCCAGCATCAGCGGCAGCGCCGCCACTTCGATCAGGAACACCAGCAGGTAGATGCCGTCCAGCGGTGCGCTGGCCTCGGGATAACCGGCGGTGCCGAAGCCGGCCAGGCCGGCCACCAGCAGCATGGTGAGCGCGCTGGCCACGGCGGTCTGCAGCGGCGGGAAACGCACCGCGCTCCACACCATCACGCCCAGCGGCAGCGCCACCAGGCCCATGGCGTAGTTGCCGCCCAGGCTGCCGCCCCAGGCCATCAGCAGGTAGCTGGCCATCAGCGCCACGTTCCACATCAGCTGTTCGGACTCGGGCGCGTAGTCCTCCGCCGGCGGCCGCCAGCGCCGGCCGGTGCGGCCCGGCAGCAGCAGCATCAGCGCCGGGGCGATGCTGGTGGCGCCCAGCAGGTCGCCCAGCAGCCAGCGCGCGCCGGCGGTGGGCAGCGCCTCGAGCTCGATCAGGCCGCTCTGGAACATGCCGGCGGTGCCCACGGCGGCGCTGACCGTGGACATCAGCACCGCGCCGCCCAGCGCGGCCAGGCCGAAGCGCACGGTGAGCATGTCCTCGGCGTGCAGGCGGCGCAGCATGGCGGCGCCGGCCAGCACGCCGAACAGGTTGGCCGACGCCGACCAGGCCAGGAAGCTCGTGGGCACCGGGTCGAAGAAGAAGTGCACCAGCAGCGTGCCCACGGGCACGAACCAGGCGATCTTCAGGCCGTAGCGCAGTACGCCCGCCAGGCCCACGCCCGCCGCGGGCCAGAACAGCGCGACGTTGTCCGGGCCGTCGACCAGCAGCGCGGAATAGGCCCCGCCGGCGACGTAAAGCGCCAGCAGGACCCCCACGATGGCGATCCGCCGGTAGAGTTCGGGCATGTCCCGAAGCATAGGTCGGGGGCCCGTCGCCGGCTAGGGGGCCGGGCTGCCGCCGGGCGGGTCCAGGTGGGCCGAACCCACCAGGTCGAGCCGGCCGGTGTCCACCAGCCGCTCGGGGTCGCCGGCCAGCGCCGCCTGCAGGCCGCCCAGGTCGGTGTCGCGGCGGGCGCGGTAGGCGGCCCAGCCGTTGCGGCCGTGCGTCTTCACGAAATAGAGCGCGCGGTCGGCCAGCTCGATCATCTGCTCCCAGCCCAGGCCACCGCGGGCATCGCGGAACAGCGGGCACTCGATGAAGCCCACCGAGCAGGTGAGCTTGAGCGGTTCCTCGCTGCCCACGTCGAAGCGGTGCGTGGACACCGCCTGGCAGATGCGTTCGCCCAGCATCGGCAGGTGCCGGTTCGGCATGGGCCGGAACACCACCAGGAATTCCTCGCCGCCCCAGCGCGC
>DNNT01000041.1:0-9424 GCA_003497545.1 Arenimonas sp.
ACGATCTTGCCCTTGCCCTCGTCGCCCCACTGGGCGCCCAGCACCACTACCGACTGACCCATGACCCTGAACTCCGGAATAAAAGGATGGCGGCGGGGCGACGCGGTCGGGCCGCAGACGGGGGCCCAGACACGGAAAAAGCCGGAGGTCGCCCCGGCTTTGGGAAATTATCCCGGTTTTGGCCGGCCGGGGCTACCCCGCCGGCCCGGCGGCTAGCCGCGAACGAACTGCAGCGCCAGCAGGCCCAGGCCCACCATCACCGCCCCGGCCACCCGCAGCGGCTGCTCGCCCAGGGCCAACAACTGGGCCACGGCCCGCTTCCAGGCGCCCGGGGCCGCGAACAGCAGCAGCCCCTCGAGCACCAGCACCAGGCACAGTGCCGCCGACAGGTCGGTCATGGCGCTCAGCGCTTGTCGCTGCCGAAGTAGCGCAGGAATTCCGAATCCGGGTCCAGCACCAGCACGGTCTGGCCGTCGGCCATCGAGTTACGGTAGGCCTCCAGGCTGCGGTAGAAGGCGTAGAACTCGGCGTCCTGGCCGTAGGCCGCGGCGGCGATCTCGGCGGCGCGGGCGTCGCCCTCGCCTCGCAGCTTCTGGGCGTCGCGCTCGGCCTCGGCGATGGTCACCTGGCGCTGGCGGTCGGCTTCGGAGCGAATGGTTTCACTCTGCTCCACGCCCTCGGCGCGCAGCTGGTTCGCCACCTGGGTGCGCTCGGTGCGCATGCGGCCGTAGACCGTGTCGAGGATGGTGCTGTCCTCGGGCAGGTTGATGCGCTTGATGCGCACGTCCACCACTTCCACGCCCAGCGAGCCGGCACCGGCGTTGACCGCCGCCAGGAAGCTGCCGGAGAGTTCGGCGCGGCCGGCGGAAACGACTTCCTGCAGCGTGCGCTGGTTGATCTCGTTGCGCAGGGCGTTCTTGACGATGGGCGTCAGGCGCTGGCGCGCGGCTTCCTCGCTGCCGCCGCTGGCGGCGCGGTAGTAGGTGGCCACGTCCTTGATGCGCCACTTCACGAAGAAGTCGACGCTGACGTCCTTCTTCTCCGCGGTCAGGTAGCGCTCCGGGGCGTCGTCGAGCGACAGGATGCGCTGGTCGAACTTGCGCACGTCCTCCACCAGCGGCCACTTGAAGTGCAGGCCGGGCTTGAGGTCGGCGCGGGCGACCTTGCCCAGGTTGAGCACGATGGCCGTCTGGCCCTCGTTGACGATGAACACCGAACCCATGGCCGCGAGCAGCGCGGAGATGGCGATGAAGACGGCGAGCGTGAATCCACGGGTCATGTCAGCGGCCTCCCTGGCGGCGCTCGGGGCGCGGCGTGGCGTTCTCTTCGGGCGTGGCCTGGGTGGCCGGCATCCGGATCACCGGCGCCTCGGCCGGCACGTTGGCGCGCTGGCCGGCGCCGGCGGTGCCACCCAGCGGCAGGTACAGGATGTTGTTGTCGTCGCCCGCCATCACCTTCGGGTTGGCGGACAGCACCTGCTGCATGGTCTCGAGGTACAGGCGCTTGCGCGTGACCTCCGGCGCCTTGCGGTATTCGGCGGCGAGCAGGCTGAAACGTTCGGCGTCACCCTCGGCGCGGGCGATGGCCGCGGCGCGGTAACCCTCGGCCTCGGTGCGCATGCGCGCGGCGACGCCTCGCGCCTCCGGCACCACCTTGCTGGCGTAGGCGCGGGCTTCGTTCTCGATGCGGTTCTTGTCTTCGCGGGCGCTGATGGCGTCGTCGAAGGCCTGCTTCACTTCCTCCGGCGGACGCGCGTCCTGCAGGTTGAAGTTCACCACCGTGAGGCCGGTCTGGTAGAAGTTCAGCGACTCCTGCAGGCGGTCCTTGGCGGCGATCACCAGCTCGGCGCGGTCAAACAGCACCGTGTCCATGTTGCTGCGGCCCACCACTTCGCGCACGGCGCTCTCGGCGGAATCCTTCAGGGTCTGCTCGGGGTTGACCGAGCCGAACAGGAACAGGCGCGGGTCGGTGCGGCTGAACTGGGCGTTGAACTTGATGTCGATCAGGTTTTCGTCCTTGGTCAGCACGCGCACCTGGTCGGTGATTTCCACCACCTCGGTGGCGGGCACCACGTACACGGTCTCGATCGGCCAGGGCCACTTGAAGTTCGGGCCCGGGGTCATGACGCGGTTGTACTCGCCGAAGCGCAGCACGACGCCGCGCTGGCGCTCGTCCATCAGCTTGAAGCTGTTGAACACCAGCCAGATGCCGACCAGGCCGATCACCCAGGGCAGCGGGTTGAAGCTGCCCTGCGACGAACCGCCGCGGCCACCGCCGCCGCTGCCGCCGCCGAACATGCCCTTGAGGCGGTTCAGGAAGGCTTCGACCTCGTTGCCGGGGTCCTTGCCTTTCCAGGGATCTTGGTTGCCTTTGCCAGGCTGGTTCCAGGCCATGTGGTGCTCCGTGGCGCGCTTCCGGGGCCGGCGGGCTGGCGGGGGCCAGGGCCGGGGAATCGCGCGTCAGTCAGTGTCAGGATTGTAGGTAGGGGCGTCGGGGGTCACAAGCAAGAGCGCGGACAGCGGATGGCCACCGGGTTCGGCCGCCAGCCTTTCTGCCACGGCGCGTGGCAAGTCCAGGTCAAGGCGCCAGCCGGACTCGTCCGTTGACTCGGCCTTCACGGCGCCGGCTTCGTGCAGGCGGGCGCGCAGGCGGCCCTGGCCCGGGTCCAGATGGAGCTCGGCGTGCAGGCGGCGGTCGAGGAAACGATCGGTAAGCAGCTCGCGCAGCAGGCCCAGGCCCTCGCCGGTCTTCGCCGACAGCCAGACGCGCTCGCGCCCTTCCACCGGCGGGTCGCGGCGCGGTGCGGCGCCTTCGATGCGGTCGATCTTGTTGAACACCAGCACCTGCGGGATGTCGCCGGCGCCGATCTCGGCCAGCACGGCGTCCACCTGGCCGATGCGCTCGTCGCGCAATTCGTCGGCGGCGTCCACCACGTGCAGCAGCAGGTCGGCGTCGCGCGCTTCGGACAGCGTGGAGCGGAAGGCCGCCACCAGTTCGTGCGGCAGGTCGCGCACGAAACCCACGGTGTCGGACAGCACCAGCGGCGCCACGCCCTCGATGCGGCGCGTGGTGGGGTCGAGCGTGGCGAACAGGCGGTCGTCGGCGTACACGCCCGAGCCGGTGAGCGTGTTGAACAGCGTGGACTTGCCGGCGTTGGTGTAGCCCACCAGCGCCACGCGCGGGATGTCGTTGCGCATGCGCGCGCGGCGCATCTGGGTACGCTGCACCTGCACCTTGTCCAGCCGCGCCTGCAGCGATTCGAGCTTCTTCTGCAGCATGCGCTTGTCGAGCTCGAGCTGGGTTTCGCCCGGGCCGCGCAGGCCGATGGCACCGCCGCGCTGGCGCTCGAGGTGGGTCCAGCCGCGCACCAGGCGCGTGGCCCAGTGCTTGAGCTGGGCCAGCTCGACCTGCAGCTTGCCTTCGTGGCTGGCGGCGCGCTGGGCGAAGATGTCCAGGATCAGGCCGGTGCGGTCCACCACGCGGCGCTTGAGCGCGCGCTCGAGGTTGCGCTCCTGGCCGGGCGTGAGCAGTTCGTTCACCAGCACCAGGTCGGCCTGGGTGGCTTCGCAGGCCGAGAGCACCTCGTCGAGCTTGCCGGTGCCGATGTAATAGGCCGGGTGCGGGCGCTCGACGCGGGCGGGCACGGTGCCGACCACGGTGGCGCCGGCCGAACGGGCCAGCTCGGTGAATTCCTCGAGGCGGGACGGATCCTGCTGGCCGGGCGGGTGCGGCTGGACCAGCAGGGCGCGTTCGCCCTTGCGGGCGCGCTCAAACATCAGTCACCCGGACGCTCAATCGTCCTGGCCCGCCTCGTCCTCGTCCTCGCCACCGGCGGACGCGACCTGGCCACCGCCCGGCCCCACGCGCACGTTGCGCGCCGGCACCACGGTGGAGATGGCGTGCTTGTAGACCATCTGGCTGACGGTGTTGCGCAGCAGGACGACGAACTGGTCGAAGCTCTCGATCGTGCCCTGCAGCTTGATGCCGTTGACCAGGTAGATCGAGACGGGGATGCGCTCGCGGCGCAGGGCGTTCAGGAAGGGATCCTGGAGGGATTGGCCTTTGGACATGCGGTTGGACTCCATCTTCTTATTGTGGCGCGCCAGCTGGCGCGGTTTGCGGCCAAAGGGTCCGGGCCGCGAGTGTTGGCAGTCTAGCAGCCTAGGACTCGGGCGCACGGGCAAGGAACAGCGCCAGCGCCTGCTCCAGCCCGTCCCGTTCAGTGGCCGGGTCGAACCAGCGGGCGTCCAGCCGCGCGCGCAGCCAGGTGAGCTGCCGCTTGGCCAGCTGCCGCGTCGCGGCGATGGCTTCCTCCCTGAAGGTGGAGGCATCCGTGCGGCCTTCAAGGTGGGCCCAGGCCTGGCGGTAGCCGACGGCGCGCATCGAGGGCAGGTCCGGGTGCAGGCGCGGGTCGGCGCGCAGCCGGCGCACTTCGTCCAGGAAGCCCTCTGCCAGCATCTGGTCGAAGCGCCGGGCGATGCGCTCGTGCAGCACCGCGCGGTCGGCCGGCGCCAGCACCAGCCTCAGCACGCGGAAGGGAAAACGCCGCGGCGCGCCGGCGCGCTGCCAGTCGCTGATGGGCCGGCCGGTGAGCCGGAACACTTCCAGCGCGCGGGTGATGCGCTGGGTATCGGCGGGTTTGATGCGCTGGACGGCGGCGGGGTCCACCGCCGCCATCTCGGCGTGCAGGGCCGCCCAGCCGCGTTCGCCGGCTTCGCGCGCAATGTGCTCGCGCTGCGCCGGGTCAGCCTCGGGCATGTCCGAGAGGCCGTCGAGCAGCGCGCTGAAATACAAGCCCGTGCCGCCCACCAGCAGCGGCACCCGGCCGCGGGCCGCCAGGGCCAACATCGGCGGCAGCGCCTCGCGGGCGAAATCGGCCGCGGAAAACACCTCGTGCGGGTCGCGCACGTCCACCAGGTGGTGCGGCGCCAGGGCGCGGGTGGCGGCGTCGGGCTTGGCGGCCCCGATGTCGAGGCCGCGGTACACCAGCGCCGAATCCACGCTGATGACCTCGGTGCCCAGGCGCTGGGCCCAGTCCACGGCCAGCGCGGTCTTGCCCGAGGCCGTCGGGCCCATCAGGGCGATGGCCGGCGGGCGGGTATCCCGCACGGGCTCAGGCGCCGCTGCGGCGCAGTTCGCCCTGCACCGAGTCGAACATCCCTTCCATGGCCGGCGACGGCGGCCGGCCCAGGCGGCTGACCACCACGATGGCCAGGGTGGCGAAGGCCACGCCCGGCACCATTTCGTACAGGCCGGTGCCCAGTTGCTTCCAGCCGATCACGGTGGCGGCGCCGACCAGCATGCCGGCCAGCGCGCCGTTGCGAGTCATGCGCTTCCAGAACAGCGACAGCACCACCACCGGGCCGAAGGCGGCGCCGAAGCCGGCCCAGGCGTAGCTGACCAGGCCCAGCACGCGGCTGTCGGGGTCGGCGGCCAGCCAGATAGCCAGCAGGGCCACGCCCAGCACGGCCAGGCGGCCCACCCACACCAGCTCGCGCTGGCCGGCGCCCGGGCGCAGGAAACCCTTGTAGAAGTCTTCGGTGATCGCGCTCGAGCACACCAGCAGCTGGCAGCTCAGCGTGCTCATCACCGCCGCCAGGATGGCCGAGAGCAGGATGCCGGCAACCCAGGGATTGAACAGCAGCGTCGAGAGCTCGATGAACACCCGCTCGGGGTTGGCGCCCACCGCCGCGGCCTTGCCCGGATTCGCCTGGAACCAGGCGATGCCGAAGAAACCCACCGCCATCGCGCCGGCCAGGCACAGCACCATCCAGGTCATGCCGATGCGCCGCGCCTGCGGGATCACAGCCAGCGAATCGGNNCGCACCGATTCGGCCGCCATGAAACGCGCCAGGATATGCGGCTGGCCCACGTAACCCAGGCCCCAGGCCAGCAGCGAGACCACGCCCACCACCGTCGCGCCCTTGAAGAAGTCGAGGTTGGCCGGGTTCACCTGCTCCACCAGCGCCAGGCTCTCGGCCGGGCCGCCGGTGCCGATGATGACGAAGACGGGCGTGAGCACCAGCGCGAAGATCATCAGGCTGGCCTGCACGGTGTCGGTCCAGCTCACCGCCAGGAAACCGCCGATGAAGGTGTACAGGATGGTCGCGGCCGCGCCGTACCACATGGCCCGCTCGTAGGGCACGTCGAACACCGATTCGAACAGGCGTGCACCGGCCACGATTCCCGAGGCGCAGTACACCGCGAAGAACACCAGGATGATCGCCGCCGAGACGATGCGCAGCAGCTTGGCCTTGTCCTCGAAGCGGTGGGTGAAATAGTCCGGCAGCGTCAGCGCGTTCTGGCTGCGCTCGGTGTACAGGCGCAGCGGCGCCGCCACGTAGCGCCAGTTGGCCCAGGCGCCGATCACCAGGCCCACCGCGATCCAGGCTTCCGAGATGCCGCTGGCGAACAGCGCGCCGGGCAGGCCCAGCAGCAGCCAGCCGCTCATGTCCGAGGCGCCGGCCGAAAGCGCGGTGACGAAGCTGCCCAGCGAGCGGCCGCCGAGGATGTAGTCGTCGAAGCTGCGGGTGTAGTACCAGGCCGCGAATCCGATGCCGACCATGCCCAGGATGTAGATGGCGAAGGTGATGTGCAGCGGGGACGTCAGGTCCATGGCGACTCGTCGGTTGGCTGGGGCGGGGGCTAGCTTAACGCCATCGCCGGGCCGGCCGCGCGCTTGCGGGCCACGGCCCGCGGCGTATGCTGGCGGCCAGGCCACCGGGAACGTCGCGACCATGCCGCCGGGCAAAGCCCTCGCCTTCCTCATCGTCTTCATCGTGCCGGCGCTGATGCCCGCCGCCGCCTGGTTGGGCAAGGCCACGGGCCGGCCGGACCTGATGGCCTGGTTCCCGCTGTTTTTCCTGTTCGTGTTGCTGCCGGCAGCCGACTACGCGCTGGGCCACGACCCCGTGAACGTGCCGCCGGAACGCGAACGCGAGGTGGCGCTGCGGCCCTGGTTCAAGGCGCTCACCCTGGCCTGCCTGCCGGTGCAGCTGGCCGTGCTGGCCTGGTCGGCGCACTGGTTCGCGAACGCCGGCTACGGGCCCGCCGGCATGGCCGGATGGCTGCTGTCGCAGGGCGTGGTGGGCGGCATCCTGGCGATCAACACGGCGCACGAGCTGATCCACAAGGACGGGCGGCTGGAACCGGCGGTGGGCGGGCTGCTGCTGGCCAGCGTGGGCTACCACGGCTTCAAGATCGAACACGTGCGCGGGCACCACGTGCACGTATCCACGCCGGAAGATGCCTCGAGCGCGCGCTTCGGCCAGTCGCTGTGGCATTTCCTGCCGCGGGCGCTGTGGCGCAACACGCTCAATGCCTGGAGGCTGGAAACCGTGCGCCTGCGCGGCCTGGGCCTGCCGGCGCTGCACTGGCGCAACGAGATGATTGGCTGGACGGCGGCCTGGCTGGCGCTGGCCGGCGCGATGACGGCGTGGCTGGGCNNCGCGGCGCCGACGGCCGCTACGAGCGCACCACCCACCTGCACAGCTGGAACTCCGACTACGCGCTGTCGAACCTGCTGCTGTTCCAGCTGCAGCGCCACTCCGACCACCACGCCTTCCCCAAGCGCCGCTACGCCATCCTGCGCCACCACGCCGACAGCCCGCAGCTGCCCGGCGGCTACGCGGCGATGTTCGTGCTGGCGCTGGTGCCGCCGCTCTGGAGGCGGGTGGTGGACCCGCGCGTGCGCGCCTTCCACGCGGCGCGCGAATCCGTCCCCGCGTGAATCCACAGGGCCTGTGGATAGCCGTCGGGACAAGCCTGTGGGCGAAGCGCTGAGCGCCTTGCCTGGCGCGGCCCGCAGCGGATCTGGTCAAGGAATGACCAGCCCGCGCGCGTGATCCACAACGCCTGTGGACAAGCCTGGGAGAACTCCTGTGGATGGATCGCCACCAGGCAGGCGGGACGCGGGTGTCAACCCGATTGGTCATTCCTTGACCAGGCCGTGGGAATTATTCGTCGTCGGGCCAGCGGATCGCCGGCTTGCCCGGCGCCGAATTGGGCGCGGGCTGCGCGGCGTAGGCGGCCCACACCTTGAGCGCGTCCACCGTGGGCGCCACGTCGTGCACGCGCAGGATGCGCGCGCCCTGCTCCGCCGCCAGCACCGCCGCGGCCACCGAGGCGAACACGCGCTCGCTGGTGGGGCGCCCGGTGATTTCGCCCAGGCTGCGCTTGCGCGACAGGCCCGCCAGCAGCGGCAGCCCGAGGTCGAGCAGGCGCGACTGCTGGCGCAGCAGCAGCAGGTTGTGCGCCGTGGTCTTGCCGAAGCCGTAGCCCGGGTCGAGCACGATGGATTTTTTCGGGATGCCGGCCATTTCGCAGGCGAAGATGCGTTCGGCCAGGAAACGGTGCACTTCGCCCACCAGGTCGTCGTAGGCCGGCGATTCCTGCATCGAACGCGGCTCGCCCTGCATGTGCATCAGCACCACCGGCACGCGCGCGGCGGCGGCGGCCTCGAGCGCGCCCTCGCGGCGCAGCGCGTACACGTCGTTGATCAGGCCGGCGCCGGCGGCGACCGCGGCGCGCATGACTTCGGGCTTGGAGGTGTCCACCGAGATCGGCAGCGGGGTTTCGCGCGCCAGGCGTTCGATGACCGGGATGACGCGACGCAGCTCTTCTTCCACCGGCACTTCGCCGGCGCCGGGGCGGGTGGATTCGCCGCCGACGTCGAGCAGGTCGGCGCCTTCGGCGGCCAGCGCCAGGCCGTGGGCCACGGCGGCGTCGGTGCTGTCGTGCGCGCCACCGTCGGAAAAGGAGTCGGGCGTGACGTTGACGATGCCCATCACGCGCGGCACGTCTAGCCGCAGCACGCGGCCGGCGCAGTCAAGCTGGGGAACGAGGTCGAACATTATTGAACCCCCCGGAAACAATGTAGGAGCGGCTTCAGCCGCGANNACTCCTACAGGATAGCGCGCGGGCGTCGGCGGGCAGGCAACCCACCGACGCCCGGGACCTCAGGTCTGCGGCATCGGGCCGCCGAGCGGCGCGGCCGGGCCCGGATCATCCTTGGAAATGCGGCCGGACTTGGCCCAGTCGGCCGGCGGGCCCGGGCGACGGCCTTCCATGATGGCGTCGATCTGGTGCGCATCGATGGTTTCGTAGGTCAGCAGGGCCTCGGCCATGACATGCAGCTTGTCGAGGTTGTCGGTGAGGATCTGCTTCGTACGGCCGTACGCGCGGTCGAGGATGCCGCGCACGACCTCGTCGATCTTGCGGGCGGTGTCGTCCGAGACGTTCTTGTGCTGGGTGACCGAACGGCCCAGGAACACCTCGTCCTCCTCCTCGCCGTAGGCGATCGGGCCGAGTTCGTCCGACAAGCCCCACTTGGTGGCCATGTTGCGGGCCATCTTGGTGGCGCGCTCGATGTCGTTGCTGGCACCGGTGGTGACCTTGTCGGCGCCGAAGATGAGCTCCTCGGCGA
>DNNT01000041.1:9444-17999 GCA_003497545.1 Arenimonas sp.
TGGCCGGCCTCGTGGTAGGCGGTCAGGCGCTTCTCGTCCTCGCTCATGGCCATCGAGCGGCGCTCGGCGCCCATCAGGATCTTGTCGCGGGCGCGGTCGAAGTGCTCCATGCGCACGGTCTTGGCGTTCTCGCGGGCGGCGAACAGCGCGGCCTCGTTGACCAGGTTGGCCAGGTCGGCGCCGCTGAAGCCCGGGGTGCCGCGGGCGATGGTGGCCGGCTCGACGTCGGTGTCGAGCGGCACCTTGCGCATGTGCACCTTCAGGATCATCTCGCGGCCGCGCACGTCCGGCAGGCCCACGGTGACCTGGCGGTCGAAGCGGCCCGGGCGCAGCAGGGCCGGGTCGAGCACGTCGGGGCGGTTGGTGGCGGCGATGACGATCACGCCTTCGCCACCCTCGAAGCCGTCCATCTCGACCAGCAGCTGGTTCAGGGTCTGCTCGCGCTCGTCATGGCCGCCGCCCAGGCCGGCGCCGCGGTGGCGGCCGACGGCGTCGATCTCGTCGATGAAGATGATGCAGGGCGCGTGCTTCTTGGCGGTCTCGAACATGTCGCGCACGCGGCTGGCGCCGACGCCGACGAACATCTCGACGAAGTCCGAGCCGGAGATCGAGAAGAACGGCACCTTGGCCTCGCCGGCGATGGCGCGGGCCAGCAGGGTCTTGCCGGTGCCCGGCGGGCCGACCATGAGCACGCCGCGCGGGATCTTGCCGCCCAGCTTCTGGAACTTGCCCGGGTCGCGCAGGAACTCGACCAGCTCGCCCACTTCTTCCTTGGCCTCGTCGCAGCCGGCGACGTCGGCCAGGGTGACCTTGATGTCGTTCTCGCCCTGCAGCTTGGCGCGCGACTTGCCGAAGCTCATGGCGCCCTTGCCGCCACCCTGCTGCATCTGCCGCATCATGAAGAACCAGAAGCCGATGATCAGCGCGACCGGCAGCAGGTTGAACAGCAGCGAGAGCATCATCGAACGCTCGGCCGGCTGCTCCTGGATGGTGTTGACGTCGTTTTCGAACAGCGTGTCCACCAGGCGGTTGTCGCGCGGGTTGGACGTGGTGAAGCGGCTGCCGTCCTTGCGGGTGCCGGTGATGGCCAGGCCGTTGTCGGCGATGGTCACCTCGGACACGCGGCCGGACTTCACCTCTTCGATGAACTGGTTGTAGGTGAGCTCGGCGCTGGCGGCCCCCGGCGTCGAGAAGCTGTTGAACACCGCCATCAGCACCACGGCGATGACCAGCCAGAGCAGGAGGTTTTTAGCCAGGTCGTTCATCAGTTCGTTCCTCGGCGCTTGCCGGTGGCCAGCGCATAGACTTCGTTCGAGCGGCGCCGGGACGCCGCGGGCTTGCGGATCACCAGCTTGTCGTAGCGCGTCCTGAGGTCCTTGACGTAGGCATCGAAGCCCTCGCCCTGGAACAGCTTGATCAGGAAGGTGCCACCGACCTTCAGGTGCTTGTCCGCGAAATCGCGGGCCAGTTCGGACAGGTACATCGCCCGGGCCTGGTCCACGGTATCCACGCCGGTCATATTGGGGGCCATGTCGGAAAGCACAAGGTCCACCGGGGTGCCACCAAGCAGGGATTCCAGTTGGGACAATGGTCCGTCCTCTCTGAAATCGCCGTGAATAAACTCAACCCCGGCGATGGGGGGCATGTCCAGGATGTCCAGGGCCAGCACCCGGCCGCGGTCGCCCAGGTCCCGGCGCACCACCTGCGACCAGCCGCCCGGGGCGGCGCCCAGGTCCACCACCACCATGCCCGGCTTGAGCAGGCGGTCGCGCTCGATCAGCTCCTCGAGCTTGTAGGCGGCGCGCGAACGCATGCCTTCGGCCTGGGCCTTCTTCACGAAGGGGTCGTCGAAGTGTTCCTTGAGCCAGCGGTGGCTGCTGCGGCTGCGGGCCATGGGGCGCGTGGGACCGGGGTGGGGGAAACGAGGGCCATGATACCCTAGTACCCCTTTTCGCCCCGCCCGGAACGTCATGGCTGCCGCCCTTTCCAACCCCCAGAAGCGCTACCTGCGCGGCCTTGCCCACGACCTCAAGCCGGTGCTGCTGGTCGGCGCCAAGGGCATCACCGACAACCTGGTGGCCGAGGCCGGCATCGCCCTCGAACACCACGAGCTGATCAAGGTGAAGGTGGCCGCGGGGGACCGCGAACTGCGCGACGAATGGCTGGCCGAGCTGTGCCAGCGCGCGGATGCGGCGCTGGTCACCCGCATCGGCAACATCGGCGTGCTCTACAAGCGCAGCCAGGACAAGCCGCTGATCGTCCTGCCCAAGGGCTGAGCCGCCGCCGTGCAACTGTCGCAGGAAAACCCGGACTTCACCTATGTCCTGCGCGGCGCCAGCGCCACCGGCGTGCTGGTGAACCAGCAACTGCTGGAACGCAGCTTCCTGCTCTCGCCCAACCGCCTGGTCGAAGGCTGGCGCCCCGCCTCGGCGGCCGACCTGCTGCCGGAAGACATGGAGGCCGTGCTGGCGCTGCAGCCTTCCGTGGTGCTGCTGGGCACGGGGCCGAGCCAGCGTTTCCCGAGCGCAGCCGTGATGGCGGCGATGCTCACGCGCGGCGTGGGCATGGAAGTGATGGACAACGCCGCCGCGGCGCGCACGTTCAACGTGCTGGCGACCGAGGGCCGCACGGTGGTGGGGGCGTTTTTGTTGCCGGGGTGAAACCCGGGTTCAGGGCGGCGGCAGGACCTGCAAAGGGTCCACGGGTTTGCCGTTGCGGCGCACTTCGAAGTGGAGCATGTCGCGGCTGGTGCCGCTGCGGCCCAGTTCGGCGATCTGCTGGCCGGCCTTCACCTGCGCGCCTTCGCCCACCAGGCGGCGGCGGTTGTGTGCATACGCCGACAGCCACTCGTCGCTGTGCTTGACGATGATCAACTCGCCGTAACCCACCAGGCCCGCGCCCGAATACACCACCACGCCGTCGGCGGCCGCCAGCACCGGCTGGCCGGCATTGCCGGCGATGTCGAGGCCCTGGCGCTTGGGGTCGCCGGCGACGAAACGACCGATCAGCTGNNGCGCCGGCGCGACTGGAGACGGTGCCGGTGGTGCCGCTGCGCGGCGGCGGCATGCCGGTCACCGAACGTGCCGGCGCGGGCGCCGTGGCCTGCACCGGCCCACGCGACGAGGTGGCACCACGCAAGCGCAGGCGCTGGCCCGGGTAGATGGTGTACGGCGGCGGGATGCGGTTCCACTCCGCCACTTCGCGGTAGTCCAGGCCGTGCCGGAAGGCGATGCCGTAAAGCGTGTCGCCGCGGCGGACTTCGTAGCTTCCGTCGCGCGGCACCGAAACCGCGGCGGGGNNCGCGCGACTGGCCGCAGGCCGCCAGCAGGGCCACTACCAGGATCGCGACGACGAGGCGGGCGAAAGCGTGGTTCATGCGCGTAACTGCAGCCAGGCAATGACGCCCAGGATGGCCACCGCCACCACCCAGCCCAGCACCTCGATGTAGCGGCGCAGGTGCGGTTCGATGCGCGGCCCGCCCCAGGCGATCAGGCCGGCCACCAGGAAGAAGCGCATGCCGCGCCCCACCAGCGAGGCCAGCGCGAACGGCAGCAGCGGCATCGCCGCGGCGCCGCCGGCGACGGTGAACACCTTGAACGGAATGGGCGTGAACGCCGCCACGAACATGATCCAAACGCCGTACTTCACGAACTGCGCCTGCACTTCGGCATAGGTGCCGCCGTGGCCGGCGCGTTCGATCCAGGGCATCACCGCCTCGAGGGCGAAATAACCGAGCGCGTAGCCGATGAGCCCGCCCAGCACCGAGGTCACGGTGGTCAGCAGCGCATAGCGCCACCAGGCCTGCGGGCGCGCCAGCGCCATCGGCGCCAGCATCACGTCGGGCGGCACCGGGAAGAAAATGGATTCGATGGTGCTGAGCACACCCAGGTACCACGGGGCGTGCGGGTGGGCGGCGAGCGTGCGGCAGCGGTCGTAGAGCGGTCCGAACAGCTTCATTCAGAGCGTCCCGGGCAGCAGCGGAACGAACACGACGGCGCCCAGGTCTTCCTGCACCAGTTGGCCGTCGATGCGACGCAGGCGCAGCAGGCGCTGGCCGGACGGACCGCCGATGGGCGCCACCAGGGTGCCGCCTTCCGCGAGCTGGTCGAGCAGGGCCTGTTCCATGGCCGCGGCGCCGGCGGTGACGATGATGCCGTCGAAGGGCGCGTATTCGGGCCAGCCGGCGCGGCCGTCGTCGTGGCGGGTGCGCACGTTCAGGCCCTGGTGGCGGAAGCGTCGGCGTGCGATGCGCAGCAGTTCCTCGATGCGCTCGACGCTGTAGGTTTCCAGGCCCAGGGTGGCCAGGACCGAAGCCTGGTAACCCGAGCCGGTGCCCACTTCCAGCACGCGGCCGGGCATGCCGTGTTCGATCAGCGCCTCGGTCATGCGCGCCACCACCCAGGGCTGGGAAATGGTCTGGCCGTTGCCGATGGGCAGCGCGGTGTCCTCGTAGGCGCGGCTGGCCAGCGCCTCGTCGATGAACAGGTGCCGCGGCACGGTGCGCATGGCGGTGAGCACGCGTTCGTCGGCGATGCCGCCTTCGCCGCGCAGGCGTTCGATCATGCGGTCGCGGGCCCGCTGCGAGGTCATGCCCAGGCCTTTGGCCTCGGGCTGGGTGAGGTAACGGGGCATCATGCGGGGCGCGTCATCCCTTCGCGCAGGCCGCCCACCCAACTGGCCACCTTCTCCAGCGCCTGGTAGCGCGTGAGGTCGACGTGGATGGGGGTGATGGAAATGTAGCCGGTGCGGATGGCGTGGAAATCGGTGCCGGGGCCGGCGTCCTGCTCGGGGCCGGCCGGGCCGATCCACCACATCGGGCGGCCGCGCGGGTCGACCTGCTCAATGCAGGGTTCGGCGCGGTGGCGGTGGCCCAGGCGCGTGACTTCGTAGCCGCGCAGTTCGGCCCAGGGCAGGTCGGGCACGTTGACGTTGAGGATGGTGTCGGCCGGCAGTGGATCGACCAGCAGGCGCGCGGTGATTTCCATCGCGGCGCGGGCGGCGGTGTCGTAGTGGCGGCCGGAGTTCTCGTCGGTGACCAGCGACATCGCGACGGCGGGCAGGCCGAGGAAACGCCCTTCCATCGCCGCGGCGACGGTGCCCGAGTAGATGACGTCGTCGCCCAGGTTGGCGGCGCTGTTGATGCCGGACACCACGATGTCGGGGTCGCGCTCGAGCAGGCCGGTCAGCGCCAGGTGCACGCAGTCGGTGGGCGTGCCGGACACGCGCCAGGTGCGCTCTCCCACCGGCTTGACGCGGATGGGACGGTCCAGCGTGAGGGAATTGCTGGCGCCGGAGCGGTCGCGGTCGGGCGCCACCACCGTCACTTCGTGGCCGGCGGCGCGCAGCCCCTCGGCCAGGACGCGGATGCCGGGGGCTTCCACGCCATCGTCATTGCTCACCAGTACGCGCATCGGGGGTCCTGCGGGAAGAACCCCATGATAACGGATGCGCCCACCGCGGCATCACCCGTCCCGGGTTAGTCTTTCGCGCATGGCCAAGCGCAAGCCCCCGGTTCCGGTCGTCAGCGAGGACGACGCCGCCCTGTTCCGGGAGGCGATCGGCGAAGTGCGCCCGCTGGATCCGCCGCCACCCGCGCCGGAAAAGCCCCGCCCCGCCCCGGTGGCGCGCATGCGCGCGCTGGACGAGGCCGAGGCGCTGGCGCAATCGCGCGGCGCCGGCTGGTTCGAAGCCACCATCGAAGCGGCCGAAGCCCTGGCCTACCGCCGCGACGAAGTGCCGGAGAAGGTGCTCAAGGCGCTCAAGCGCGGCCAGTACAGCATCGGCGGCGAACTCGACCTGCACCAGATGCGCGCCCCCGAAGCCGAACGCTGGCTGCGCGAATTCCTGGCCGAATCGCGCCTGGGCGGCCACGCCTGCGTGCGCATCATCCACGGCAAGGGACTCCGGGCCGCCGCTGGCGGCTCGGTGCTCAAGGCGCTGGTGGACCGGATGCTGCGCCAGCGCGCGGACGTGCTGGCCTTCGCCTCCGCGCCGGAAGCGATGGGCGGCACCGGCGCGGTGCTGGTGCTGCTGGCCAGGAAACGCCCGGGCGAACAGCTTCCCGGCACCGGCTGAACTTCAGTCGTCGCTGCGCTGCTTGGGCGGGTGGACCCAGACCACGCGCACGCCGGCCGGCTTGGCCTTCTGCTCGACCGCGAGCACGTAGGCGACGTCGGTGGTGATGGTGGCCTTGCTGCCGGCGAGACCGGCGGTGTCGGTGCTGGCACAGGCGGGCAGCAGCAGGGACGCGGCGGCAAGGAACAGGCACTTGCGGGCGGTAACCATGGCGACCTCCTCTTGGGAAAACCGCGAGGCCAGATTACGCCTGCCCCAGCCGCGTGCAAGTGCCGCCTCAGCCGGCCCGGCCGGACTCCCGCACTTCGCCCAGTTCAGCCAGCAGGCCGGTGGCGTAGGCGCCCGGCGGCAGGGTGAACGCCAGCGCCAGCACGCCCGGCGCCGGCCACTGCCAGGCCAGGTCCTGCACCCGCACACGCAGGGCGCGGCGCTCCTGCTTCAGACCGGCGGCTTCCAGGCCGGCGCGCAGGTCGGCGAAGGGTTCCAGCGCCGCCAGCTCCAGTTCGCGGGTGGCGCCGGTGCAGCGCAGCTCGCCGGTGCCCCAGAGCGGGCCGGTGGGGTGGATGTCCATGCGGGCGGCACGGGCGGCCAATTCTTCGGTGGCCGGTTCGGGGCCGAACACGCTCTGGGTGCCGTCGAGCATCCAGACCTCGCCTTCGCGGCCGCTGGCCCAGTCGCCGGCGGCGATGCGCGCGGCCAGCACGGCATTGAACATTTCCGAGCGCGCGGCCGAGAGGTAGATCGAACGCTGGTCGCGGTGCACGCGCTGGCCGGCGAACATGCGCCGCGCCGCTTCGACGTTGTCGCCCTCGCGGCCGAATCGCTGCACGCCGAAGTAGTTCGGCAGGCCGCCGCCGGCGATCGCGGCGAGGCGCTGGCCGATGGCGTCGGCATCGCCAAGCACTTCGCGCAGCACCAGTTCGAAGCGGTTGCCCTTGAGCGCGCCGCGCGGCAGCTTGCGGTTGTGCCAGGCGCTGTCGAGCACGCGCAGCTCTTCGTCCTGGAGCGCGGCCAGGTCGGGCGCCACGCGCTTGGGCAGGTGCACGGAAAAACGCTGGCGGGTGACGGCGTGGCGGTCCTTCAGTCCGGCGTAGCCGACGCCCATCTCGGGAATGCCGGCCCAGCGCGCCAGGCGCTTGGCGATGTGCGCGGTGTTGGCGCCGCGTTTCTCCACGGTGAGCAGCAGGTGTTCGCCCTGCCCCGTGGGCTCGAAACCCGGGATCTCCTCGACCACGAAATCCTCGGGCGCGGCGCGGTACAGCGCTGACAGCACCGGCGCACCGAAACCACCCGGCAGCGCGCTCACGCGCGCACCAGCAGCGCCACGGCCATGGCCGCCAGGCCTTCGCCACGGCCGGTGAAGCCGAGTTTTTCCGAGGTGGTTGCCTTGATGCTGACGGCGTCGACTTCGATGCCCAGGTCGGCAGCCAGGTTCGCGCGCATCGCTGGCGCGTGCGCGGCCACCTTGGGCCGCTCGCAGACCACGGTGACGTCGGCATTGCCCACGCGCCAGCCGCGTTCGGCCAGCAGGGCCTGGCAGTGGCGCAGGAACACGCGGCTGTCGCAGCCCTTCCAGCGCGCGTCGGAGGGCGGGAAATGCACGCCGATGTCGCCCAGCGCCAGCGCACCCAGCAGGGCGTCGCACAGCGCGTGGATCACCACGTCGCCGTCCGAGTGCGCCAGCACGCCGCGCTCGTGCGGCACGCGCACGCCACCCAACACCACGTGGTCGCCTTCTCCGAAGGCGTGTACGTCGTAACCCTGTCCTACGCGGATGTCTGTCATGTTTTTGTTTTTTGCCACGGATGACACGGATAAGAGCCGATAAACACGGATAGAGCGGAATAGAAGGGAAAAGCACAAACGCCGGACGCCGATTCTGAACCCAAATCGCCTTATCCGTGCTTATCGGCTCCTATCCGTGCAAATCCGTGTTCAAGCCTTTTAAGCCCCACGCGCCAGGAGGAACTCGGCCAGCGCGAGGTCGGCGGGCGTGGTGATTTTCAGGTTGTCTTCGCTGCCTTCGACCAGGCAGGGCTTGAGGCCGAGGCGCTCCATGGCCATGGCTTCGTCGGTGACCTTGAGTCCGGCGCCGAGCGCGGCCAGCAGGGCGCGGGTGAGGCCGCCGCGGCGGAACAGCTGCGGCGTGAGCGCGCGCCACAGCCATTCGCGCGGCTCGGTGGCGGCGCTGCGGCCGGCCTGGTCGGCGCGCTTGAGGGTGTCGCGCACCGGCGCCGCCANNCGCGCCCACCGGGTCGCCCTGCCCCACGGCGAGCAGGCGCGCCAGGTCCTGGCGGCGCAGGCAGGGACGCGCGGCGTCGTGCACCAGCACCCACTGGTCGTCGCTGACCGAAGCCGGCAGGGCCTGCAGGCCCGCCAGCACCGAATCGGCGCGCTCGCCGCCGCCGATGCAGGTGATCACCGGCTTGCCGCCGATGTCGCGCCAGCCCGGCCAGTCGTGGTCGTCGGCGGCCAGGGCC
>DNNT01000058.1 GCA_003497545.1 Arenimonas sp.
CGTCCAGCCGGTGCGACACCGGGCCGTTGTGCTTGATGACCCCCTCGACCGTCTCCCAACTCAGGTTCAAGCCGTCGAACTGCGGATAGCGGTTCTCCAGCTCGGTGACGACGCGGAAGCTCTGGACGTTGTGGTCGAAGCCGCCGTGGTCGGTCATCTGGATCACCAGTTCGTCCTCGCCGGCGTGGGCGAAGGGCGGGTGGCCCAGGTCGTGGGCCAGGGCCACCGTCTCGGCCAGNNAATGGGTCAGGCGGGTGCGGTAATGATCGCCCTCGTGCGCCACGAAGACCTGGGTCTTCTCCTTCAAGCGGCGGAAGGCCGTCGCATGGATGATCCTGTCGCGATCACGCGCGAAGGCCGTGCGGGTCCGGCTGGGCGGCTCGAAGAAGCGGCGGCCCTTGGTCAGATCGGCGCGTTCGGCGTACGGGGCGAGAGGTGTCTGGCTCAAGTCATCAACTTTGAGGCTGCTTTGATGCGGGCGGCCCTTTGCGAACGCCCTTGCGCGCCTCATATAGACAGCCGTGAGCACCGTCCAATCCACAGAACCGTCCACACCCGCCTTCAGCGTCGCCACGCGCGCGCCGGAAGGCATAGTTCTGGCCGCCAGCGCCGCCAAACGTCTCGCCAAACTGGGCGCGGCCGAGGGCAAGGCGCTGATGCTGCGCGTGGCGGTGGACGGCGGCGGCTGTTCGGGCTTCCAGTACGGCTTCGAATTCGACGAGCAGCAGGCCGAGGACGACCTGGCCCTGCAGCGCGACGGCGTGACCCTGCTGGTCGACCCGCTGAGCCTGCAGTACCTGATGGGCGCCGAGGTGGATTACCGCGAAAGCCTGCAGGGCGCCCAGTTCGTCATCCGCAACCCGAACGCCAAGACCACCTGCGGCTGCGGCAGCAGCTTCTCGGCCTGAGCCCCGCGCGCATGTCGTCCGTGCCGCCGCCCGCCTTCGGCTTCCGCGGCCCGGGCCCCGACCGTTCCGAACTGCTGCGCGACCGCGCCGACGAACTGCGCGCCCGCTGGCCGGCCGCGCGCGTGCTGGTGGTGGACGCCGAGGGCAACGCCCGCTTCCACGGCAGCGACGAGGCCCCCGAGCCCGGCCGCGGCGCCGACTTCGCCGACGAACTGCCGGCCGCCGCCAGCTTCCTGGGCCTGGACGGCGACACCGCCTGGTTCGCCCTGCCGCACGAATCCCTGCCCGAACCGCTGCCCGGCCGCCTCGGCCTGCGCGATGCCGCCGTGCGCTGGCCCGCGCTCGACGCCGCCGCGCTGGCCCAGGCGCGCGCGCTGGTGCACTGGCAGCAGCGCAACCGCCACTGCGGCGGCTGTGGCGAGCTGCTGGTGCTGGCCCGCGCCGGCTACTGCGCGCGCTGCCCGGCCTGCGGCCTGGAACACTACCCACGCACCGACGCCGCCATCATCGTCGCCGTCACCGACGGTACGCGCCTGCTGCTGGGCCGCCAGGCCAGCTGGCCGCCGAACCGCTGGTCGGTGCTGGCGGGTTTCGTGGAGCCCGGCGAATCGCTGGAACAAACCGTGGCCCGCGAAGTGATGGAAGAAGCCGGCGTGCCGGTGCTGTCCTGCACCTACGCCGCGTCCCAGCCCTGGCCGTTCCCGGCGGCGCTGATGGTGGGTTTCCACGCCGAAGGCGCACCGGTGGAGCCGGTGGTGAGCGACGAACTCGAGCAGGCGCGCTGGTTCAGCGCCGCCGACATCCATGCCGGCGTGGCTTCGGGCGAACTGCTGCTGTCGCCGCGCCTGTCCATTTCGCGCTGGCTCATCGACAGCTGGCTGGCGGGCCAGCCCGGGGCCTAGGCGGCCCTGCGGCAATCGGGGCTAGAATCGCGCCATGTCCGCCGCGCTCATCGCCGTCGTCGTTTCGCTCCTGCTGGGGCACGTGTTCCCGGCGCTGCCGGCGCTGCGCCGCTACGACTGGTTCATCGGCTGGCTGCACTGGCTGGGCAAGCAGAGCGGCGGCGACTGGCCGAACAAGGTGGGCCTGCTGATCGCCGTCGGCCTGCCGCTGCTGGCGGTGGGCGCGGTGCAATTCTTCATCGACGATCTGGCCTACGGCCTGCCGGCGTTTTTCTTCGCCCTGCTGGCGCTGCTCTACACCTGGGGTCCGCGCGACCTGAGCCTGGACGTGGAAGCCGTGATCGAAGCGCGCGAACCCGAGGCGCGCCGCGCCGCCGCCGCGGCGTTGTTCCCCGAGGGCGGCGAGCCGGTGTGCGAAGGCCCGACGCTGGTGGAGGCGGTGTTCCGCTGTGCGCTGTGGCGCTGGTTCGGCGTGCTGTTCTGGTTCCTGGTGGCCGGTGCCGTGGGCGCCATCGGCTACCGGCTGATTTCGCTGTGCGCGCAGGGCGAAGCCCGCCGCAGCCTGCCCATCGGCCAGCGAGGCGTGGCGCGCGTGGCGTTGGCGGTGCTGAACTGGCCGGTGGCGCAGCTGATGACCTTTGCGCTGGCGCTGGCGGCCGACTTCGACCGCGTGCTCAGTGCCTGGCGCGACTGGCACGCGGAGGGCGTTCGCCTGGACGTGGGTTTCCTGGGCGCCGCGGCGCGCGCCTCGGTGGCCAGCGAACTGGCCGAAGAAGACGCCTATGCCGTTGACGGCCCCGCGCAGGCCCCGGGCCTGCTGGAACTGCGCGACGCCATGAGCCTGGTCTGGCGCGTGCTGCTGCTCTGGCTCGGCGTGCTCGCCGTCATCGTGCTGGCCGGCTGGGCGACCTGACGCATCCGGTGTGCTGGCAGAAGGTCTTTTGCCACGGATGACACGGATAAAAGCCGATGAACACGGATTAAGAGCGGTTTGAAGTGGATCTTCACGCCTCGGTAATTCCTTGGCGGGACCAAACTCAAATCGCTTTTGCCCTATCTGTGTTCATCGGCTTTTATCCGTG
>DNNT01000139.1 GCA_003497545.1 Arenimonas sp.
TTGAACGCCTTGCAGAACTCCATGATGTTCAGGCCGCGCTGGCCGAGGGCCGGGCCGACCGGCGGCGAGGGGTTGGCCTGGCCGGCCTTCACCTGCAGCTTGATGTAACCAACTACTTTCTTAGCCATTGTCTTCTCTCCGGGTGCAAGCGCCTGTTGTCAGGCTCCCCATCGTGCCGGGTGGGAAACGTGCCCCGGCTTTCACGCTGTTGCCAAACTTCGCGTCAGGCCTTCTCGACCTGGCCGAACTCCAGTTCCACCGGGGTGGAACGACCGAAGATCAGCACCGCCACGCGCAGGCGGCTCTTTTCGTAATTGACTTCCTCGACCACGCCATTGAAGTCGTTGAACGGGCCTTCGGTGACGCGCACCATCTCGCCCGGCTCGAACAGGACCTTCGGCTTGGGCTTGTCCACGCCGTCCTGGACGCGGCGAAGGATGATGTCCGCCTCCTTGTCCTGGATCGGCAGCGGGCGCTCGGCGGTGCCGCCGATGAAACCCATGACCTTCGGGGTTTCCTTGATCAGGTGCCAGCTCTCGTCGTCGATGCGCGGGATGCCGGCGTCATCGGTGGTCTCGATCTGGACCAGCACGTAACCCGGGAAGAACTTGCGCTCGGACTTGCGCTTCTGGCCACCGCGCATCTCGACCACTTCCTCGGTCGGGACCAGCACCTGGCCGAACTTGTCCTGCATCCCGGCGCGCGCGATGCGCGTGTCGAGCGCGCGCTGCACCTGGTGCTCAAAGCCCGAATAGGCGTGGACGACATACCACCGCTTGGCCACGTTCTGAACTCCTTATTGACCCAGCAGGAGCCGGATCAGCCACGAAATCACGAAATCGAAGCCCGACAGGATCAGGCTGACGATGACCACCACGACCAGGATCACGCCGGTGGTCCGGGTGGTCTCCTGGCGGGTCGGCCAGACCACCTTGCGCAGCTCGAACATCGACTCGGAGAAGAACTCCCGAGCCTGGCGGCCCTTCGCCGTGAAGGACATCACGAACGCACCACCCACGACGCCGGCGATGGCCAGCAGGGCGCGCAGCAGGCCCGGCCACTGGCTGAACCAGTAGAAACCGACGATGCCGGCAGCCACGACCACGACGGCCAGGACATACTTCGCGACGTCGGCGGCACTGACCGCCTGTTCTGCTTGCTCGACCTTCGTGTTCATTCGGCTCTTGCCCGGCTCGGTGCCGGTTGGTGGCAACCTTCCCCGGGGGGATTGCTGCCTTGCGGATGGCGCGCCAGGTAGGACTCGAACCTACAACCTGCGGTTTTGGAGACCGCTGCTCTGCCAGTTGAGCTACTGACGCGTTGGCATTCTCTAAACGGGCGATGGCGGACCGCTTCCGGCCCGCCATTCCCGGGTTGCCCGACCGGCCTGGGCTGGCCGGGCAATGGGCTTACTTGATGATCTTGGCAACCACGCCGGCGCCGACGGTGCGGCCACCCTCGCGGATCGCGAAGCGCAGGCCCTCGTCCATCGCGATCGGCGCGATCAGGGTCACCACCATCTTCACGTTGTCGCCCGGCATCACCATCTCCACGCCTTCCGGCAGCTGGCAGGCGCCAGTCACGTCGGTCGTGCGGAAGTAGAACTGCGGACGGTAACCCTTGAAGAACGGCGTGTGGCGGCCGCCCTCGTCCTTCGACAGCACGTACACCTCCGCCTCGAACTCGGTGTGCGGGGTGATCGAGCCCGGCTTGGCCAGAACCTGGCCACGCTCCACTTCGTCACGCTTCGTGCCGCGCAGCAGCAGACCCGCGTTGTCGCCCGCCTGGCCCTGGTCCAGCAGCTTGCGGAACATCTCGACGCCGGTGACCGTGGTCTTGACCGTCGGACGGATGCCCACGATCTCGATTTCCTCGCCCACCTTGATCACGCCGCGCTCGATGCGGCCCGTCACCACCGTGCCACGACCCGAAATCGAGAACACGTCCTCGACCGGCATCAGGAACGGCTTGTCGATGTCGCGCTGCGGCTCCGGAATCCAGCTGTCCAGCGCCTCGACCAGCTTGATGATCGACGGCACGCCGATCTCCGACTGGTCGCCTTCCAGCGCCGAACGCGCCGAACCCTTGATGATCGGGGTGTCGTCGCCCGGGAAGTCGTACTTGCTCAGCAGCTCGCGGATTTCCATCTCCACCAGCTCCAGCAGTTCCGCGTCGTCAACCAGGTCGGCCTTGTTCATGTACACCACGATGTACGGAACGCCCACCTGGCGCGCCAGCAGGATGTGCTCGCGCGTCTGCGGCATCGGGCCGTCAGCGGCCGAGCACACCAGGATCGCGCCGTCCATCTGCGCCGCACCCGTGATCATGTTCTTCACGTAGTCGGCGTGGCCCGGGCAGTCCACGTGCGCGTAGTGACGCGTCGGCGACTCGTACTCCACGTGCGCGGTCGAAATCGTGATGCCGCGAGCCTTCTCTTCCGGCGCCGCGTCGATCGCGTCGTAAGCCTTGAACTCGCCACCAAAACGCTCCGCGCCAACCTTCGTCAGCGCCGCCGTCAGCGTCGTCTTGCCGTGGTCAACGTGACCGATGGTGCCCACGTTCACGTGCGGCTTCTTGCGCTCGAACTTTTCCTTGGACATTAGCGTTTACCCGGTGGAGTCAAGGTTTGTCTGCGTCCGGACCCGCGCGGTGCGGGACCGGGGTGGTGGTGCTCATGACTGGAATCGAACCAGCGACCTCTTCCTTACCAAGGAAGTGCTCTACCGACTGAGCTACATGAGCGAATCTTGGGTCTTGCGGTGGAACTTCAATCCAATGGAGCGGGAGACGGGAATCGAACCCGCATGATCAGCTTGGAAGGCTGAGGTTCTACCATTGAACTACTCCCGCCCTGCTGGACCGGTGCCGACTGGTCCTGCCGAGCTGGTGGAGGGAGGTGGATTCGAACCACCGAAGGCGTGAGCCAGCAGATTTACAGTCTGCCCCCGTTGGCCGCTTGGGTATCCCTCCGTCAGGGAGCCCGTAATTTTCACGGCAGCCGCCCGAATTGTCAACGCCCTCTGAACAATATTTTTCCCCGGGCTCAGACGTTGAAGCGGAAATGCAGTACATCGCCTTCCTGGACCACGTATTCCTTGCCTTCCAGGCGCAGGCGGCCGGCGTCGCGGGCGCCGGACTCGCCCTTGTACTTGATGAAATCGTCGAAGGCGATGGTTTCGGCGCGGATGAAGCCCTTCTCGAAGTCGGTGTGGATCACGGCCGCAGCCTGGGGCGCGGTGGCGCCCTTGTGCACCTGCCAGGCCCGGACTTCCTTCACGCCGGCCGTGAAGTAGGTCTGCATGCCCAGCAGGGCGTAGCCGGCGCGGATGACGCGGTTCAGGCCCGGCTCGTCCAGGCCCATGGTGGCCAGGAACTCGGCCCGGTCGGCCTCCTCCAGTTGCGCCAGCTCCTCCTCGATCGCGGCGCAGACCGGCACCACCTGGGCTCCCTCCTTCACGGCCCGGGCGCGGACGGCGTCCAGATGCGGGTTGTTCTCGAAGCCGTCCTCGAGCACGTTGGCCACGTACATCACCGGCTTGAGGGTCAGCAGGAACAGGTCGCGCACGACCGCCTTGTCCTCGGCCGACAGGCCCAGGGCCCGGGCCGGGGTGCCGTCGTCGAGGCCGGCGCGCAGGCGCGCCAGCACCTCCTTGCGGGCGATGGCGTCCTTGTTGCCGGTCTTGGCCTCGCGCTCGGCGCGGTTGAGGGCCTTCTCGACCGAATCCAGGTCGGCCAGGGCCAGTTCGGTGTCGATGGTCTCGATGTCCGAGATCGGATCGACCTTGCCGGCCACGTGCACGATGTCGGTGTGCTCGAAGCAGCGCACCACGTGCGCGATCGCATCCACCTCGCGGATGTGCGCCAGGAACTTGTTGCCCAGGCCCTCGCCCTTGGAGGCGCCGGCGACCAGGCCGGCGATGTCCACGAACTCGAACGAGGTCGGGATGGTCTTCTGCGGCTTGACGATCTCGGCCAGCTGGTTCAGCCGCGGATCCGGCACCGGCACNNGGCAGGCCGACGATGCCGCATTTGATACCCATGGTGGGGTCTTCTTCCTCAGGATTTGGGGGTGTGCAGGCGCTTCATCGCCTCGGGGAACTCGCCGGCGACCGCCAGCGGCAGCACCGCCAGGGCGTCGTCGATGGCCCGCAGGATGGCGGCTTCGTCGTCCTTCCCGGGGCGGCCAAGCACCCAGGGGGTGACCTTGTCCTTGTGGCCGGGGTGGCCGATGCCGATGCGCAGGCGGTGGAACTTGCCGTGGCCCAGGTGCTGGATGGTGTCGCGCAGGCCATTCTGGCCGCCGTGGCCGCCGTCGAACTTCAGGCGCGCGACGCCGGGCGCCAGGTCGAGCTCGTCGTGGGCCAGCAGGGCCTGCTCGGGCTCGATCTTCCAGTAGCGCAGCGCCGCCGCCACCGATCGCCCCGAGGCATTCATGTAGGTGGCCGGGCGAAGCAGCCACAGGGAATGGCCCGCCAGCTCGATCTTGGCGGTTTCGCCGTGCAGCTTGGATTCCAGGCCGAAGCGCGCCCCGGCTTTTTCGGCCAAGGCGTCAAGAAACCAGAACCCGGCGTTGTGCCGGGTTCGGGCGTGTTCGGCACCGGGATTGCCCAGGCCGACGATGAGGCGAAGTGCAGCCACGTGGGAAGCGCTCGGTCGCCGCCCCGGCCGGGGCCGGGGCGGCGGTCCGGGTTACTTCTTCTTCGGGGCGGCCGCCGGGGCGGCTTCGGCCTTGGTGACCTTCGCGGCCGGGACCTCGGCGGAGGTCGGCGCGGCGGTTTCCTCGGCCTCGACGCGGGCGTGCTTGGCGATCACGATCGCCAGGTCATGCTCCTTGCCGTGGGCCAGGGCCGGGATGGTGACGCCCTTCGGCAGCTTGACCTGCGACAGGTGCACGATGTCGCCGACGGCCAGGGCCGACAGGTCGACCTCGATGAACTCCGGCAGGTCCTTCGGCAGGCAGCTGACTTCGACTTCGTTGAGCTCGTGGGTGACCACGACGCCCGCGGACTTGCCGGCCGGCGAGGTCTCCTGGTTCACGAAGTGCAGCGGGACCTTGGCGCGCAGGGCCTCGTTCTCGCTCACGCGCAGGAAGTCCAGGTGCAGGATCTGCTGCTTGAACGGGTGGCGCTGCATGTCGCGCAGGAGGACCTTCTGGACCTTGCCGTCGATGGCGAGGTCGAGGATGGCCGAGTAGAACCATTCGTTCTGGCTGGCGATCCAGAGGTGGTTGTGCTCGATCTGCACGCTCTGCGGCTCCTGGTGGCCACCGTAGACGATGGCCGGGACCTGGCCGCTGCGACGGAGGCGGCGGCTCGCACCCTTGCCCTCGTCCTTGCGGCCGGAGGCCGTGATGTTGTGGTTGGTAGACATGGTGTTGTTGCCTTCTTCAATGTGATGCGCCTTCCGGCGCTTTCCGCGTTGCCCGCGACCAGGCCCCGCGTCGTTCCCGTTCCGGGAATCGGGGATCGGCGCCCAGCGGTGCCGATCCCCGATTCCCCGCCGGGGCTCAATCCACG
>DNNT01000149.1 GCA_003497545.1 Arenimonas sp.
CGACGTGATCACGCCCTGGATGGGCGGCAACCCCGTGGAGTACCAGAACCACAACCTGGGCGCGCGCTTGTCGTTGCTGGCTGCGGACCACCACGACCTGTGGCTGGAAGCCACCCGCGCCCGCCAGAAGTACGACAACAGTGCCGGCCAGGTGGGCACGCTGGGCAACGGCGGTTACGCCGAAACCCAGCGCTACCACCGCGACCAGGTTACGCTGGCCTGGACCGGCCGCTTCGCCGCCGGCACGCTCGACACCTCGCTGATGGATTCCACCACCGAAACCATCGGCCGCCTGATTCCGCCGGGCGTGCCCGGTACCGGCACGCCGCGCACGCTGGAAACCGGCAACACCGTTTTCGACGCCAAGTGGGNNGGCGTGGGCGCGCACATGCTCAGCCTGGGCGGCCAGCACTGGCAGGCCGACATGGTGGATGGCGTGGCGCCCGAAGCCTTCGAGTTCGACCAGTGGGCCGTGTTCGCCGAGGACGAGTGGTCGCTGCGCGAGGACCTCAACCTGACGCTGGGCCTGCGCCGCGACGAGCACAGCGTGTTCGGCGGCCAGACCAGCCCGCGCGCCTACCTGGTGTGGAATGCCTCGGAGCACTGGGTGCTCAAGGGCGGCGTGAGCCGCGGCTACAAGACGCCGCGGGTGGAGCAGCTCACCGACGGCATCAACGGCTTCGGCGGCCAGGGCCGCATCCCGCTGATCGGCACGCCGGGCCTGAAGCCCGAAACCTCCACCACCAGCGAGATCAGCCTGCACTACGCCGTCGGTTCCGGCCTGGCCGCGAACCTGGGCCTGTTCCACAACCAGTTCGAGGACAAGATCGCCAGCGGCGTGCCGGTGTTCAACTGCAGCTTCGCCGCCTCGCCCAACCGCCCGGGCTGCGTGGACGTGGGCTACTGGCCGCTGATCGACACCTTCGGCCAGAGCGTGAACATCGACGAAGCCGAAACCCGCGGCCTCGAAGCCGGGCTGTCGCTGCCCTTCGCCCGTCGCTGGGAGTGGGTGGCCAACTACACCTACACCGACAGCGAACAGAAGAGCGGCGCCTCGGCCGGCCAGCCGCTGACCAACACGCCGAAGCACATGCTCAACAGCAGCTTGCACTGGGAGGCCACCGGGGCCTGGAGCTTCGCCCTGCGCGGCGAATACCGGAGCGAACGCTACCGCGGCGCCGGCCTGGCCCAGGACCAGCTGGGCGACTTCCGCGCCTACAGCGTGTTCCACCTCAGCTCCACCTGGCGCATCCGCGACGGCGTGCGCCTGAACGCGGCCATCTACAACCTCGCCGACCGCGACTTCGTCGATTACCGCCCGTACGTGAGCAACCTCAATACCGGCGCCGTCGCCTACGCGAACACCTACGTCAACAACGAAGACGGCCGGCGCCTGTGGCTGTCGCTCAACGTCGACTTCTGAGTCCCGCCATGCTGCGCAAGATCCTGTTCCAGACGCACTGGTTCCTGGGCATCACCGCCGGCGTGGTGCTGGCGCTCGTCGGCGTGACCGGCGCGCTGCTGTCTTATGAGGACGCGCTGCTCAAGGTGCTCAACCCCGGCGTGATGACGGTCGAAGCCGGCGGCCGTGCGCCGCTGCCGCCTTCCGAGCTGCTGGCGCGCGTGTCGGCGACGGAGCCGGGCAAGACGGTCCAGTCGCTCACGCTTTCCGCCGATGCCCGCGATGCGGCGCGCGTCGGCTTCGCCCCGGCGCCGGGTGCACCGCCGGGTCCTGGCGGCCGCCCGCGCGGCGAAGTGCGCTGGCTCGATCCCTACACGGGCGAACTGCTGGGCCAGCCGCGCGGCGAAGGCTTCTTCCGGTTCACCATGCAGCTGCACCGCTGGCTGGCGGCGGGCGAGTGGGGCAAGCAGGTGGTCGGCGCCTCGNNCCTGCGTTGGCCGCGGCGCTGGGCCAGCCTGGGCGCCTGGCTGCGCCTGGACATGCGGCTCACGGGCCGGCGCTTCCTGTGGCACCTTCATTCGGTGGTGGCGACCTGGCTGCTCGTGCCCTACCTGGTGATGGCGCTCACCGGCCTGTGGTGGAGTTACGGTTGGTACCGCGAGGGCGTGAATTCGCTGGCGGGTCTGCCTGCGCAGGGAATGCGCGGCGGGCCGGGCGGGGTGACGGCGGGCCGCGAAGCCGGCCCGTTGCCTTCGGTGGACGTGGCGGCCGCCTTCGCCGCATTTGATGCCGAGGTGCCCGCGTGGGCCAACCGCACGTTGCGCCTTCCCGCCGCCGCTGGCGCGCCGGTCGAATTCAATTACCAAGGTCCGGACCCCGCGCACGAACGCGCGAACAACCGCCTCGCGCTCGACGCCGGCACGCTCGCCGTCAGCGCGCACGAACGCTTCGACGACAAACCCGCGGGCCAGCGTTTCGTCGCGGCCATGTTCCCGCTGCACAGCGGCAGCTACTTCGGCTGGCCGGGCCTGCTGCTGTTCTGCCTGGCGAGCCTGGCGATGCCGCTGTTCACCGTCACCGGTTTCCAGCTCTACCTCGACCGGCGGGCAAAAAAACGCGCCGGCGTGGAGCGCCGGCGCGTGCGTGAACTCGCGTTGGCCAAACGATCAGCCGGCTGAGAGCTGCTCCACCGCCGCCACCGCCGCGAAGCGGTCGGCGATGAGCTTGAGCAGGGCCAGGCGGTTGTCGCGCAGCGCCGCGTCTTCGGCCATCACCATGGTGCGGTCGAAGAAGTTGTCCACCGGCGCCTGCAGCGCGGCCAGGCGCTTGAGCGTACCGACGTAGTCGCGCTGCGCCAGCAGCGGGTCGGTGTCGGCCAGCGCGGACGCGAGCGCATCGTGCAGCACCTGCTCGGCCGGCTCGGCCAGCAGCGAGGCGTCCACCACCGGCGGGATCGAGCCTTCGACCTTGCGCAGGATGTTGCGGATGCGCTTGTTGGCCGCGGCCAGCGAGGCCGCCTCGCGCAGGCGCGCGAATTCGGCGATGGCCTTGAGGCGCTTGTCGAAGTCGAGCAGCGAACCCGGGCGCACTTCCGCCACCGCGTCGAACTGCGTGCCCGGCACGCCCTGTTCGGCGTAGTAGGCGCGCAGGCGCTCGAGGATGAAGTCGTAGAGCTCGGTGCTGGGCGCCCAGGTGAGTTCGCGCGGCAGGCCGGCGTTGGCGTCGTCGAGCAGGGCGCCGAGGTCGAGGTCCATCTGGCCTTCGATGAGCGTGCGGGCCAGGCCCTGGGCGTTGCGGCGCAGCGCGAACGGGTCCTTGTTGCCGCTGGGCTTGAGGCCCGCGGCGAAGCCGCCGGCAATCGTGTCCAGGCGGTCGGCCACGGCCAGCAGGCGGCCCAGCGGCGAGGCCGCGATGGCGTCGCCGGAGAAACGCGGCGCATAGGCTTCGTCGATGGCGTTGGCCACGTCGGCATCTTCGCCCGAGGCCAGCGCGTAGTGCCGGCCCATCTTGCCCTGCAGCTCCGGGAACTCGCCGACCATGCGGCTGAGCAGGTCGCACTTGGCCAGCGAGGCGGCGCGGTTGGCCTTGAGGCTGTCGGCGCCCAGGGTCTCGGCGATGATGCCGGCCAGGCGCGCCACGCGCGCGGCGCGGTCGGCGTAGCTGCCCAGCTTCTGCTGGAAGGTGACGGTGGCCAGGCCGGTCATCCAGGCGTCGAGCGGCTGCTTGAGGTCTTCGTCGAAGAAGAACTTGGCGTCGGCGAAACGCGGGCGGATGACGCGCTCGTAACCCTTGCGGATCTCGGCCGGGTCCTTGGACTCGAGGTTGGCGATGCCGATGAACTTCTCGCTGAGCTTGCCGTCGGCGTCGAGCACGGGGAAGAACTTCTGGTTCGTCTCCATGGTCAGGATCAGCGCTTCCTGCGGCACGCGCAGGAATTCGCGCTCGAAGCTGCACAGGATGGCCTTGGGCCATTCCACCAGGCAGTTCACTTCCTCGAGCAGCTCGGGCAGCACGCGGGCCTGGCCGCCGGCTTCCTTCGCGGCGGTGGCGATTTCGGCGCGCACGCGCTCGCGGCGTTCGCGCGGGTCGGCCAGCACCTTGGCCTCGCGCAGCGCCTGCAGGTATTCACCGGCGTCGTTGAGCCACACCGGCTTGGCGTGGTGGAAACGGTGGCCGCGGCTCATGCGGTCGGATTTCAGGCCCAGCACTTCGCCCGGGGCCACGTCGCGGCCCAGCAGCATCACCAGCCAGTGGGCGGGGCGCACGAAGGCGTAGTCGCGGTCGCCCCAGCGCATGGGCTTGGGCACCGGCAGCGCCTTGAGCGCTTCGGCGGTGATCTCGGCCAGCAGGGTGGCGGTGGCGGCGCCGGGGCGCGAGGAGCGCGCCACGAAGCGCATGCCCTTGGCATCGGTGACGCGGTCGAGCTTCTCCCACTCGATGCCGTTCTTCTGCGCGAAGCCCAGCAGCGCCGGCGTCGGCTTGCCCTCGGCGTCGAGGCCGATGTTGGTGTACGGGCCCAGCACTTCGGAATGCTGCACCGGCTGCTGGGTGGCCACGGCCGGCAGGAACACGGCCAGGCGGCGCGGCGAATACAGCGGGCCGGTGGCGGGCGTGCCGGGTTCGTCGCGCACCTCGATGCGGCGCGCGGCCAGGCCCTTGAGCACGCCGTCGTAGAAGGCCTGGGCCAGTTCGGGCAGCGCCTTGGGCGGCAGCTCCTCGGTGCCCAGTTCGATCAGCAGCGGCAGGAAATCAGCCATTCGCGGCCTCCTTGGTCTTCTTCAGGCCCGGGAAGCCGAGCTTCTCGCGCTGGGCGTAATAGGCTTCGGCCACGCTGCGCGACAGCGTGCGCACGCGCAGGATGTAGCGCTGGCGCTCGGTAACCGAAATGGCGCGGCGGGCGTCGAGCAGGTTGAACGAATGCGAGGCCTTGCAGACCTGCTCGTAGGCCGGCAGCGGCAGGCCCAGCTCGACCAGCTTCAGCGCCTCGCGCTCGCAGGCGTCGAAGCGGTGGAAAAGTTCCTCCACGTCGGCGTGCTCGAAGTTGTAGGTGCTCTGCTCGACTTCGTTCTGGTGGTAGACGTCGCGGTAGGTCACCGGCGTGCCGTCGGGGCCGACGGTCCAGACCAGGTCGAACACGTTGTCGACGTTCTGCAGGTACATGCACAGGCGCTCGAGGCCGTAGGTGATCTCGCCGGTCACCGGCTTGCACTCCAGGCCGCCGGCCTGCTGGAAGTAGGTGAACTGGGTCACTTCCATGCCGTTGAGCCAGACTTCCCAGCCCAGGCCCCAGGCGCCGAGCGTGGGCGATTCCCAGTTGTCCTCGACGAAGCGCAGGTCGTGCACCAGCGGGTCGACGCCGAGCGCCTTGAGCGAGCCGATGTAGAGGTCGAGGATGTCGTCGGGGTTGGGCTTGAGCACCACCTGGTACTGGTAGTAGCGCTGCAGGCGGTTCGGGTTCTCGCCGTAGCGGCCGTCGGTGGGGCGGCGGCAGGGCTGCACGTAGGCGGCGTTCCAGGGCTCGGGGCCGAGCGCGCGCAGGAAGGTGGCCGGATGGAAGGTGCCGGCGCCGACCTCGAGGTCGAGCGGCTGGATCAGGACGCAGCCCTGTTCGCCCCAGTACTGGTTGAGGCGCTGGATCAGCTCCTGGAAGGTCGGTGCGGTCATCGCGGTTTCGCCCTGTCCAAAGCGCGCTAGTATAGCCGCGACCCGCGTCCCTGCTTGTTTTGCGCCCGATGAAGCCCTTCCTGATCCTCGAGACCGGCGTCCCCATTCCCAGCCTCCGCCGCCACGGCAGCTTCGGCCACTGGATCCGGGTCGCCGCCGGCCTGCACGGCCGCCAGGTTCACCAGGTGCGGGTGCTCGACGGCGAAGCGCTGCCGCCGGCGGCCGACTACGCCGGCGTGCTGGTCACCGGTTCCGGCGCCATGGTCACCGAACGCGCCGACTGGAGCGAACGCTGCGCCGACTGGCTGCGCGACGCCGCCGAGGCCGGCCAGCCGCTGTTCGGCATCTGCTACGGTCACCAGCTGATCGCGCATGCGCTCGGCGGCCAGGTCGACTACAACCCGCGCGGCCGCGAGATGGGCACGGTGCCGGTGTCGCTGCACGCCGGAGCGGCGGCCGACCCGCTGTTCGCCGGCCTGCCCGCGCGCTTCGACGCCCACACCACCCACCTGCAGACCGTCACCACGCCACCGCCCGGCGCGCAGGTGCTGGCGGCGTCGGAGCGCGACGACTGCCAGGCCTTCCGCTGGGGCGAGGCGGCCTGGGGCGTGCAGTTCCATCCCGAGTTCAGCACCGGCATGATGCGGGGCTACATCCACGCCCGCTCCGAGGCGCTGGCGAAGGAAGGCACCTGCCATGCCAGCCTGTCCAAGGCGGTGCGGCCGGCGCCGCTGGCGCGCCGCGTGCTGCAGCGCTTCATCCACCAGGCGCACCGGCGCGGCAGGCACGAAGGAACCCGATGAACATCCGCAAGATCGACACCAACGCCGTCATCGCCTGCTTCACCCGTGCGGTGGACCTGGGTGGCCGCAATCCCAAGGCCGTGTTCGGCGCGGCGCTGCTGGCGCTGGTGGTGGTGTTCGGGCTGGGCATGGTGGTGATGCTGGTCGCCACCGCGGTGGCCGTGGGCGCGGGCTTCGATCCGAAGTCGGCGGGACCGGCGGCGGCGCTGGCGCTGGCCGCGCCGATCATGCTGTTCTTCATGGTGCTGATGCCGGTGCTGGGCGGCGGCATGATGCACGTGGTGCACGAATCCGAATCCGGCCGGCCGGTGTCGGCGCTGGGCGTGTTCGCCGGTTTCCGCGGCGGCCGCCTGCTGTCGCTGGCGGGCCTGGCCATCCTGCCCCTGGCCGGCCTGGCGCTGACGCTGCTCAACTACCGCGTGTTCGGCGGCCCCACCTATTTCGCCGAGTACACCGCGATGATGGAGGCGGCGATGAAGGGCGTGCCGCCGGTGCCGCCCGAGGCGCGCTCGCCGGCGCTGATGTTCGTCGTCGGCATGCTGCTGACGGCGCTGCAGAACCTGCTGCAGCTGGTGACGGTGCCGGCGGTGCAGCTGGGCCGGCGCAGCACGCTGGGCGCGATCGCCGACGGCCTGGCCATGGTGCGCCACAACCCGGGCCCGAGCCTGCTGCTGCTGGTGCTGGGCTTCGCCGCCATGCTGGCGGTGGCGCTGGTGATGGCGGTGGTGGCGGTGGTGCTGGGTGTCATCGCCAGCCTGCTGCCGCTGCTGGGCGTGCCGCTGGCGCTGCTGGTGATGCTGGCCTTCGCGGCGGTGCTGGTGGTGGTTTACACCGGCGTGTCCTACTTCGCCTGGCACAGCCAGTTCGCCCCGGAAAACCCGGCCGCGGGCCCGCCGCCGATGCCGGCCCAGCTCGAGGCCTGAGCCCGGGTCAGGGCAGGCCGGTGGCCAGGGCTTCGAAGAAGATCACCGCGTAGAACGTGGCCACGGCGGCGAAGGCCGCCAGCAGCACGATCGCCTGCGCCCACAGCCAGCGTCGCGCGCCCGGCGGCATCGCCGCGCCGGCGCCGGGGGCCAGCACCACGCGGGTGCCGCTGAGCAGGTCGTGCAGGGCGCGCTGGTCGGCGCGCCAGCCGGCCATGGCGTGGCCCAGGTGCAGCAGGCACCAGGACGGAATACCCGCCAGGAAACGCAGCGCCACCCGCCCCGGCCCCGGCCGGCCGCCGTCGTGGCGGCTCACCTGCAGCCCGAACAGGCGCTTGCCCGGCGTGGCCTGCCAGGGCGAGGCCTCGAAGGCGATCCACCAGGCCGCCGACAGCGCGAACAGCACGAGCGCGGCCACCAACGCGGCATGGAGCCAGGCCCGGGACAGGTCGAGCAGGGCCGCGCGCAGCACCGGGTCGTGGGTCCAGCCGGCCATGGCCTGCAGCGGGTCGCGGCCCTGGCCGATGGCCACGTCCGCCAGCTCGAACATCCGCAGCTGGAGTTTCGACAGGTGCAGGTCGGTCTGGGCCAGCATCCGCTGTCCGGTGCTCCACAGCAGCGGGACGGAGAACGCCAGCGGGGCCAGCGCGTCCAGGCTCCAGGCGGCGTAGCGGCGCCAGAAGCCGGCCGGCGTCGCCATGGCTCAGGCCGCGGCGGCGCGGCGCTTGAGCAGGGCGCCGGCGAGGATGCCCAGCTCGTAGAGCAGGCACATCGGGATCGCCAGCATCAGCTGCGACACCACGTCGGGCGGGGTGATGATGGCCGCCAGGATGAACACGCCGACCACCACGTAACCCCGCGCCTCGCGCAGCTGCGCCGGCGTCACCACGCCCAGCGCCACCAGCACCACCACGGCCACCGGCAGCTCGAAGCTCAGGCCGAAGGCCAGGAAGATGACCAGCACGAAGTCGAGGTAGCGGCTGATGTCGGTCATCATCGCCACGCCCTCGGGCGTGATGGCGGTGAGGAAACCGAACACCGTGGGCAGCACCAGGAAATAGGCGAAGGCGCAGCCGGTGTAGAACAGCAGCACCGCGGCCACCAGCAGCGGCTTGGCCAGGCGTTTTTCGTTCTGGTACAGGCCGGGTGCCACGAAGGCCCAGGCTTGGTAGATCAGCACCGGCGCCGACAGCACCAGGGCCGCGAAGAAGGCCAGCTTCACCGGGGTGAAGAAGGGCGAGGCGACTTCGATGGCCACCAGCTGGCCGCCCGCAGGCAGCTTCGACAGCAGCGGCGCGGCCAGTTCGGCGTAGAGCCGGTTGGCGAAGGGCATCAGCGCGAAGAACACCGCCAGCACCACCAGCACGCCCTTGAGCAGGCGCGAGCGCAGCTCGAGCAGGTGGCCCATCAGGGTTTCTTCGGGCTGGCCGGCGCGGCCGCTCATGGCGCGGGCGGGTCCTGGCGCGGGGCGGGCGTGGCGGGGGATTCAGGCGCGGCCGGTTCGGCCGTGTCCGCGGCGGGCGGGGCGTCCTGCGCCTGCGCCTCGGCCTCGCGCACGGCGCCGCCGATGGCCTGGCCGGCCTCGCGCAGGTCGCGGGTGGCGTCCTGCACCGCTTCGCGCAGATCGCGGGCCGGGTTGCCGACGCTGCGGCGCATTTCGTCGGCGGCCATCTCGCGCTCGAATTCGGACTTCACCGAATACCACTGCGCGCGCGCCTTGCGCACCCACAGCCCGGCGAAGCGCGCCGCCTTGGGCAGGCGCTCGGGACCGAGCACCACCAGGGCGACCACCGCGATCACCAGCAGTTCGCTGAAACCGATGTCGAACATGGATCAGGGCCGGCCGGGACCGGCTCAGCCGTCCTTGCGCGAATCCTGCGGAGCGGCGTCGGACTTGGTTTCGCCGGCGTCGCGGCGTTCGCTGCCGAGCTGGGCCGGGGGCGCGTCGTCCCCGTCCTTCAGGCCCTTCTTGAAGCCCTTGATGCCTTCGCCGAGGTCCTTGCCGATGTTGCCGAGCTTCTTGGTGCCGAAGATCAGCACGACCACTACCAGGACGATGACCCAATGCCAGATGCTGAAGCTGCCCATGACCGTGTTTCCCGAGCGGATGCGATGGGCGAAGGATAGCGCAGCCGGGGCCCGGCCGCGCCGTCCGTCCGTCACTGTTTGACGGTGTTTTCCTCGAGCCGGTCGCGGAAATCGACCACGGCGCCCGGCGGGGAGGCCGTACGGCCCTCGAAGATGGCGCGGGGGGTGGTGTTGCGGCCGTACACGGCCTGGTTGGCCTTGTGGTCGATGCGCAGCACGGTGCCGTCCAGGGCCACGCCGGCGAACAGGCCGCGGGCGCGGGAATAGCTGTAGATCTCGGCCTTGAGCTGCTCGTCGGTGCTGGCCTGGGCGCTGCGTCCGACCGGGCCGGCGGCCACCGAGGCGTCGGCGCCGAGGGTGAACTTGCCGTTGACGATGTTGTCCACGCCGCGCTGGCTGCGGAACACCAGGATCACGTCGGCCGACTGCACGCCGGCCTGGAAGCCGAAGCTGCCGCCGCCGAGCTTGATGTAGCTGGGGTTGGACCAGGTGCCGTCCGGGCTGCGCACCGACACCAGGCCCTTGCCGCCGCGGCCGCCGATGACCAGGCCGGCCTTGACCACGTCGGGGATGACGGCGATGGCGTGGGCCTCGGCGAACATCTTCTCGGGCACCGCCGTCTCCGGGATGCGCATGATCTCGGCCAGCACGCGGGCGGCGTCGGCGGCCTTGGCTTCTTCCTTGACGCCGGCCTGGGCGGGCAGGGCCAGCGCCAGGGCGAGCAGGGCGGCGAACGGGGCCAGGATTCGGGACATGGGGTTCTCTCCGGGGGAACGCGACGGTTCGAGTATGGTGGCGCGGAATGAACCGCGGGTGAGCCGCGCCTTCACTTGCGCGATGATAAGTTGCGCGCAGCCGACAAGGACAGGTCCGCATGAAACCCTATCTCGACGCCCCCGCCAGCGCCGGCCCCGGCCGCACCGCCCTGCTGGTGGTGAACCTGGGCACGCCCGACGCGCCCACCCGCGGCGCGGTGCACCGCTACCTGGCGCAGTTCCTGCACGACTACCGCGTGGTCGAGCTAACCCGCTGGCTCTGGTGCCCGATCCTGCACTTCATCATCCTGCCGCTGCGCTCGGGCAAGGTGGCGAAGAAGTACGCCTCGATCTGGGTCGATGGCGGTTCGCCGCTGCTGGTGTACACCCAGCGCCTGGCGCAGGGGCTGCAGCACGCCATGCCCGACGTGTCGGTGCGCGTGGCCATGCGCTACGGCAACCCCTCGGTGCCCGACGTGCTGCGCAAGCTGCAGGAAGAAGGCATGTCGCGCCTGCTGGTGCTGCCGCTGTACCCGCAGTATTCGGCCAGCACCTCGGGTTCGGTGCTCGACGCGGTCAGCAAGGAACTGGCCGGCTGGCGCCGCACGCCCGACCTGCGCTTCATCGCCGACTACCACCTCGACGCCGGCTGGCTCGACGCCATGGAAGCGCGCGTGCGCGCCCACTGGGACCTGCACGGCCGCGCCGACCAGCTGCTGATGTCCTTCCACGGACTGCCCAAGCGCTACGAAAAAGCCGGCGACCCCTACCCGCGCCAGTGCGAAGCCGGCGCCCGCGCCCTGGCCGCGCGCCTGGGCCTGGCCGAGGGCGAATGGAAGCTCACCTACCAGTCGCGCTTCGGCCGCGAGGAGTGGCTGCAGCCCTACACCGACAAGACCCTCGAGGCCATGGCCCGCGACGGCGTGAAGACCGTGGACGTGGTCTGCCCTGGTTTCGCGGTGGACTGCCTGGAAACGCTGGAAGAAATC
>DNNT01000282.1 GCA_003497545.1 Arenimonas sp.
GGCAGCGGCAAGAAGTTCAAGCAGTGCCACGGCAAGCTCGACTGACCGAGGAACCCCGGCCGGATGCCCGCCGACCGACCTAAACCCGTGCACGTGGTCGCGGCCGTCCTCCGGGACGCCCGCGGCCGGATCCTGCTGGCCCGGCGCACCGCCGGGCGCGACCTGGCCGGCGCCTGGGAATTCCCGGGCGGCAAGGTGGAGCCAGGCGAAACGCCNNCCCCAGGCCTACCCGTCCAAGCGAATCGTGCTGGACGTCTACACCGTCACCGCCTTCGAAGGCACGCCCCGCGGCCGCGAGCGCCAGGCCCTGGCCTGGACCCCACCCGAAAAGCTGCGCGACTACCCCATGCCCCCGGCCGACCGGCCGGTGGTGGCGGCGCTGACCTCGCCTGGGCGTTACCTCATCAGCCCGGAGCCGGAGGAGCCGGCGGCCTGGCTGGCCAAGCTGGAGAAGGCGCTCAAGGGCGGCATCCGCCGCGTGCAGCTGCGCGCCCGCGGCCTGCCGGCGCGCACCTTGGCCGACCTGGCCATGGACGCCCGCACCCGCTGCCACGCCGCCGGCGCCGAGCTGCTGGTCAACGGCGAGCCTGGCTTGGCCGCCGACCTGGGCCTGGGCCTGCACTTGCGCTCCGACCAGCTGATGGCCCTGCAGGCGCGCCCGCTGCCCGCCGGGCAGTTGGTGGGCGCCTCCTGCCACAATGCGGACGAACTGGCGCAGGCGGAGCGCCTGGGGCTGGATTTCGCCGTCCTGGGGCCTGTGCGGGCCACCGAGAGCCACCCGGGGGCCATGCCCCTGGGCTGGGACCGTTTCGCCGCCCTGCGCGAGGGTGTGTCGCTGCCGATCTATGCCTTGGGCGGCATGCGCCCCTCCGATGTCGCCACCGCGCGCCGGCACGGCGGGCAGGGCGTGGCGGGCATCCGGGCGTTCTGGCCGCGCTGAGCGCCGCGCTCCCTTCCTGTAGGAGCGGCTTCAGCCGNNTCGCGAAAGGCTTCGCGGCTGAAGCCGCTCCTACAACAACGCCAGGTAGCGTTGGTGCAGGCGGGTAACGGCGGCTTCAAGCTGCGCTAGGGAACCGTCGTTGACCACCACGTCGTCGGCCATCGCTAGGCGCTGCCGGCGGGTGGCCTGGGCGGCCACCATGCGCGCGGCCAGGTCGGCGGTGATGCCGTCGCGCTGCTGCAGCCGGGCCAGTTGCACCGCTTCAGGGGCATCCACCACCACGATCCGGTCCAGCCACGGATAGGCCTGGCGGCCACCGCCCTCGGCAAGCAGCGGGATGGCCACGACGGCGTAGGGGCCGTCGGCGGCCTCGCAGGCCGCCCGCAGCCAGGCGCGGATGGGTGGGTGAAGGATGCGCTCGAGGTCGGCCTTGGCGGCCGGGTCGGCGAATACGCGCTGGCGCATGCGTGCGCGGTCCAGGCGGCCGTCTGGTCCCAGGCTGTCGGCGCCGAAGCGGGCCACCACTTGGGCCAGGGCGGGCTGGCCCGGCTCGATGACCGCGCGGGCAGCGACGTCGGCATCCGCCACCGTGACGCCCAGGGATTCGAAGACGCGGGTGGCCGCGGACTTGCCCGAAGCCACGCCGCCGGTCACCGCCACGATGCGGCGGGCCATGGCCTCAGTTCAGGCCGGACCAGGCGCGGTAGGCCTGGATCAGCTGCGGGCCCCACATCAGCTGCACCCAGCCCGCGGCGGCCAGGTAGGGGCCGAAGGGAATGGGCGTGGCGCGGTCCTGGCCGCGCAGGGCGATCCAGGCGCTGCCGACGATGGCGCCGATGAAGGACGACATCAGCACGATCGGCAGGATGCCCGCCACGCCGCACCAGGCGCCCAGGGCCGCCAGCAGCTTGAAGTCGCCGTGGCCCATGCCTTCCTTGCCGGTGAGCAGCTTGAAGCCCCAGTACACGCTCCACAGGCTCAGGTAGCCGACGATGCCGCCGAAGATGGCCTGCACCGGGGACACGAACAGGGTCATGGTGGACAGGCCCAGGCCCAGCCAGAGCAGCGGGTAGGTGAGCTGGTCGGGCAGCAGGGTGGTGCGCAGGTCGATGCCGGTCAGCGCCACCAGGAAGCCGGTGAAGGTGATGGCCGCCAGGGCTTCCAGGCCGAAGCCGAAGCGCCAGACGCAGGCCGCGAACAGCAGGCCCGTGGCCAGCTCGACGATGGGGTACTGCCAGGAGATCGGGCTGCCGCAGCCCCGGCACTTGCCGCGCAGCAGGGCGAAGCTGAGCACCGGGATGTTTTCCCAGGGCGCCAGCTTGTGGCCGCACTTGGGGCAGGCCGAGCGCTGGACGACGATGCCGGGCGGGGCCGGCTCGTACTGTTCGGTTTGCTCGAGGATCTCACGGCTGTCTCGCCGCCACTGCCATTCCAGGCGGGGCGGCAGGCGCAGGATCACCACGTTCAGGAAGCTGCCGACCAGCAGGCCGAAGAGCAGGGCGATGCCGGCCGACAGGGCGGCCGAGGCCTGGAGCGCGTCGAGCATGCGGGGCTCAGCCGACCGTGGCGGCGAGCTTGAAGATCGGCAGGGACATGCCGACCACCATGCCGCCCACCAACGTGCTGATGACCACCATGATGAAGGGCTCG
>DNNT01000118.1 GCA_003497545.1 Arenimonas sp.
CGCACCACGCTGGTCATCGCCCACCGCCTGTCCACGGTGGAACACGCCGACCAGGTACTGGTGCTCGACGGCGGCAAGCTGGTGGAGCAGGGCACGCACGCGCAGCTGCTGGCGCGCGGCGGCCTGTATGCCCACCTGCACCGCATGCAGTTCCGCGAGTCGGAGGCCGGGTGAAAGCCGCGCTGGAGCACTGGCTGCTGCGGCGCTGGTACGGCGGCGTGGCGCCGGGGCCCGGGCTGCGTGTGCTGTCGCTGGTTTACCGCGGGCTGCTGGCGCTGCGCGCCGCCCTGTACCGGCGCGGGCTGCGCCGCGTGCACCGGCTGCGGGTGCCGGTGCTGGTGGTGGGCAACCTGGTGGCCGGCGGCAGTGGCAAGACCCCGCTCACCATCGCCCTGGCGCACGCGCTGGCCGAACGCGGCTGGCGGCCCGGCATCGTCAGCCGTGGCTACGGCCGCCGTTCGCAGGAGCCGGTGCGGGTCACGCCGCACCTCCCGCCCGAAGTCTGCGGCGACGAGCCGCTGCTCATCGCCCGCCGCACCGGCCTGCCGGTGTTCGTCGACAACGACCGCGTCGCCGGCGCGCGCCGGCTGGTGGCCGAAGGCTGCAACCTGGTGATCGCCGACGACGGGCTGCAACATGTGCGCCTGGGTCGCGACCTCGAGATCGAAGTGGTGGACGGGCACCGCCGCCACGGCAACGGCCGGCTGCTGCCGGCGGGTCCGCTGCGCGAGCTGCCGGGCCGGCGGGTGGATTTCCGGGTGGTGAACGGCGGCGCGGCGGGCGAGGGCGAATGGCCCATGCGCCTGCGCCTGGGCGAGGCCGAGCCGCTGGACGGCGGCGCTTCGCGCCCGTTGGCCGTGTTCGCGCCGGGCCCGGTGCACGCGCTGGCCGGCATCGGCAATCCCGGGCGCTTCTTCGCCTCGCTGCGCGAGGCCGGCCTGCAGGTGCACGAACACCCCTTTCCCGACCACCACGCCTTCCTGGCCGCCGACCTGCGCTTCAGCCCGCCGCTGCCGCTGCTGATGACCGAGAAGGACGCGGTGAAATGCGTCGATTTTTCCCTGGCCAATGCCTGGTTCGTGCCGGTGTCGGCGGAATTGCCCGCCGGCCTGCTCGACGCGATCGCCGAACGCCTGGCCGAATGGAGTCCCGTGAATGGCTGAGCCCGATTTCATCGTCGCCATCCCCGCGCGTTTCGGCGCCTCGCGCCTGCCCGGCAAGCCGCTGCGCCTGATCGCCGGCATGCCGATGGTGGTGCACGTGGCGCGCCGCGCCCTGGCCGCCGGCGCCCGCGCGGTGGTCGTGGCCACCGACGACGTCCGCATCGCCGAGGCCCTGCGCGGCGAAGCGTTGACCGTGTGCATGACCCGCGCCGACCACGCCTCCGGCACCGACCGCCTGGCCGAATGCGCCGACCAGTTGGGCTGGGCCGACGACACCATCGTGGTGAACCTGCAGGGCGACGAACCCTTCGCCCCGCCCGAGGGTATCCGCGCCGTGGCCGAAGTGCTGGCCTCCGGCACCGCCGGCATGGCCACCCTGGCCGCGCCCATCGAAGACGCCGAAACCCTGTTCGACCCCAACGCCGTGAAGCTGGTGCGCGACCGTGCCGGGCACGCGCTGTACTTCAGCCGCGCGCCGATTCCCTGGCAGCGCGACCGCTTCGCCCGCGACCGCACCACGCTGGGGCCCGGGCCGGTGCTGCGCCACATCGGTATCTATGCCTACCGCGCCGGCTTCCTGCGCGAATTCACGCGCCTGCCGCCCGGCGAGCTGGAAACCCTGGAAGCGCTGGAGCAGCTGCGCGTGCTCGAGGCCGGCCACCGCATCGCCGTGGGCCTCACGCCCGTGCCGTTTCCGCCCGGCGTGGACACCGAGGCCGACCTGGCGCGGGCGGAGGCCCGTTTTCTGGCGGATACTTCACTTTAGGAACGTTTTTTAAACCATTGAATATATTGTTTGTTTGCATGGGCAACATCTGTCGTTCGCCCCTGCTGGAGGGTTGGGCGGCGCACCTGCGCGCGCAGTCCCCCGTGGCGTATTCGGTGGATTCGGCCGGCACCGGCGGCTGGCATGCCGGGCAGCCGCCCGACCCGCGCGCCATTGCCGCGGCCCAACGCGCCGGCGTCGACATCAGCGGCCAGCGCGCCCGCCAGCTGCAGTACGCCGACTTCCAGCGCTTCGACCTGGTGCTGTGCGCCGACCGCGACAACCTGGCGGCGGTGAAGTCGCTGGCGCCCACGGCGGCGAAGGGCCGCATCGCCCTGGTGCTGGACTGGAGCGGGGTGAAGCGCAACGGCGAGGTGCCGGACCCGTATTACGGCGACACCCGCGATTTCGACCACGTCTGCGCGCTGGCGCGTGAGGCCGCCGACGGCTTGCTGCGGCGTTTGGCCAGGGAGGCATAATGCCTTCGTTCCCCTGGACAGCCCCCGCATGAATCCAGCCCTGGTCGCCGCCCCCGAACTGCAGCCCAGCCTGCAGTGGCTCAACGCCACGCCGCAGCGCATCGAAGCGCAGCGCGGGCGCGTGCTGGCCCTGGTGTTCTGGAACGCCGCTTCGGCCTATTGCCACACGCTGCTCGAAGACCTGGTGCGGCTGCAGGCGCGTTTCCCGGTGGGCCTGTCGCTGCTGGGCATCCACCAGCCGAAGTTCGATTCCGAGCTCGACGGCCGGCTGGTGCTCAAGGCCGTGAACCGCCTGGGCCTGCCGTTTCCGGTGGCCAACGACCGCGGCTGGACCACCTGGCAGCACTACGGCATCCAGGGTTGGCCCTCGGTGGCGCTGATCGACACCCGCGGCCGCCTTCGCCAGGTGTTCACGGGCGACGACCAGTCCGGCGCCATCGACGCGGCCGTGCAGGGCCTGATCGACGAAGTCGGCGGCGCCGTGGTGCCGGGTGAACCGACCCGCCGCACCGGCGCCGAACCGCGCCTGCCGCTGGCGTTCCCGTCGGGCCTGGCCGTGGGCGAAAACCACCTGTACGTCGCCGACACCGGCCACCACCGCATCCTCGAATGCACCCATTCGGGCCGCGTGCTGCGTGAGTTCGGCACCGGCCACGGCGATCTGGTGGACGGCGCGCCGGAAGACGCCGCCTTCCGCCTGCCGCGCGGCCTGTGCCTGGTGCGCGAATCGCTGTACGTGGCCGACACCGGCAACCACGCCCTGCGCCGCATCCGCCTGCTCGACGGCGTGGTGGAAACCCTGCTCGGCAACGGCCGCGCCGGCCCCGTGCGCGAAGGCAGCGGCAAGGCCGCCGAGCTTCCGCTCAACCAGCCCTGGGGCGTGGTCGGCACGCTCGACCGCATCTACATCGCCATGGCCGGCACCAACCAGATATGGGAATACGAGCTTGGCGGGGCGAAGTTGCGCCGCGTGGCCGGTTCGGGCGAGCTGGGCATCGCCGACGGCCCCGCCGCCAGCGCCATGTTCGCGCACCCGGCCGGCCTGGCCCAGGTTCAGCAGACGCTCTACGTCGCCGACGCCGCCAGCTCCGCCATCCGCAGCCTGCAGGTGGCCCAGGGCCAGGTGCAGACGCTGGTGGGGCAGGGCCTGTACGAATTCGGCGACGAGGACGGGCAGCGCCGCGAGGCCCGCCTGCAGTTCCCGCAGGCCATCGCGCTGGACCCGAACAGCCCGGTGCTGTGGATCGCCGACAGCTACAACGGCAGCCTGCGCCGGCTCCGCCTGGGCGGCGGCGACGTGGCCACCCACCCGCTGTCGCACGCGCTCGAACAGCCCGCCGCGCTGGCTACCGGCCCGGGTTCGCTGTGGATCGCCAACACCGGCGCGCACGAGGTGCTGCGCTACGACCTGGGCAACGGCAAGCTGGCCCGCCTGCCGATCGGCGAATGACCGAGCCCGCCGGTGACGCCGCCGGTTTCGACGGCAAGGCCTTCGTCCGCAAGCTGACGCCGGCGCCCGGCGTCTACCGCATGCTGGGCGCCGACGGCACCGTGCTCTACGTCGGCAAGGCGGCGTCGCTGAAGAAGCGCGTGGCCAGCTATTTCCTCAAGGAACAGCCCTCGCGGCGCATCGCCTTGATGGTGGCGCAGATCGCCAACATCGAGGTCACGGTGACACGCACCGAGAGCGAGGCGCTGATCCTGGAGAACCAGCTGATCAAGTCGCTGCGGCCGCGCTACAACGTGCTGCTGCGCGACGACAAGAGTTACCCGCAGATCCTGCTCACCGACGAAACCTGGCCGCGCCTGGCCTACCACCGCGGGCCGCGTTCGCTGCCGGGACGCTACTTCGGGCCTTACCCCAGCTCGGGCGCGGTGCGCGAGACGCTGGACCTGATGTTCAAGCTGTTCAAGCTGCGCAGCTGCGAGGACAGCGTGTTCCGCAACCGCAGCCGGCCCTGCCTGCAGCACCAGATCGGTCGTTGCACGGCGCCTTGCGTGGGCCTGGTTCCGACCCGCGAATACGACGCCACGGTTCGGCGCGCCGTGCTGTTCCTGGAAGGCCGCAGCACCGAGCTGGTGGACGAGCTGGGCAAGGCCATGGAAGCCGCCGGCGCCCGGCTGGAATTCGAGCAGGCGGCCCAGCTGCGCGACCAGATCGCCGCCATCCGCCGCATCCAGGCCCGCCAGTACGTCGAGGGCGAGCAGGTGGAGATGGACGTGCTGGCCTGCGTGCTCGACCAGGGTTTGGCCTGCGTGCTGCTGATGGCCTTCCGCAACGGCTTCAACCAGGGCACGCGCAGCTATTTCCCCAAGACCAACGGGGTGGAGTCGCCGGAAGAAGTGCTGGGCGCGTTCGTGGCCCAGCACTACCTCGAGCAGCGGCCGCCGCGCGAAATCGTGCTCAGCCACGCCATCCCCGACCAGGACCTGCTGCAGGAGGTGTTCACCGGCCAGGCCGGACGCAAAGTGGAGCTCAAGGCTTCGGTGCGCGGCGAACGCGCGCGTTACCTGGACATCGCCCGCCAGAACGCCGCCCTGGCGCTGGCCACCGAGATCGGCAGCAGTGCCAGCCAGCGCGCCCGCCTGCTGTCGCTGCAGGAACTGCTGGAATTGCCGGAGCCGCCAAAGCGCATCGAGTGTTTCGACATCAGCCACACCATGGGCGAAGCCACGGTGGCCTCCTGCGTGGTGTTCGACGCCGAAGGCCCCGTGCGCGGCCAGTACCGGCGCTTCAACATCAGCGGCATCGAACCGGGCGACGACTACGCCGCCATGCACCAGGCGCTGGAGCGGCGCTTCCGGCGCGGGGTGGAGGAGGGCGTGCTGCCCGACCTGCTGCTCATCGACGGCGGCGCCGGCCAGCTGGCCCAGGCACGAGCGGTACTCGACGAGCTGGGCGTGCGTGGCGTGGCCATGGTGGGCGTGGCCAAGGGCGAGGCCCGCCGCGCCGGCCACGAAGCCCTGGTGCTGCCCGACGGCCGCGAACTGCGCCCCGGCGCCGCCTCGTCCGGCCTGCAGCTGGTGCAGCAGGTGCGCGACGAAGCCCACCGCTTCGCCATCACCGGGCATCGCGGCAAGCGCCAGAAAGCCCGCGAAACCAGCCGCCTCGAGGACATCCCTGGCATCGGCCCGCGCCGGCGCGCCAGCCTGCTCAAGCACTTCGGCGGCCTGGTGGGCCTGAAGGCCGCGGGCGTCGAGGAAATCGCCCGGGTCGAGGGGGTCAATGCCGCGCTGGCGCAGCGGATCTACGCCGCGCTGCACGGACTTGAGCCACAATCGCCCTGAGCCCGCCCCCGGACGCCCGATGACCCTGACCATCCCCACCATGCTCACCATCTTCCGGATCGTCCTGATCCCGGTGATGGTCATCGTGTTCTACCTGCCTTACGGCTGGACCAACATCGCCGCCGCGGCGGTGTTCATCCTGGGCGCGGTGACGGACTGGCTGGNNGGCTGGATCGCCCGGCGCTACGGCATGTATTCGGCCTTCGGCGCCTTCCTCGATCCCGTGGCCGACAAGCTCACGGTGGCCTTCGCGCTGCTGCTGGTGGTCGAGCGCCACGACACGGCGTGGATGGCGCTGCTGAGTGCGGTGATCATCGGCCGCGAGATCACCATCTCGGCGCTGCGCGAGTGGATGGCGCAGATGGGCGCGCACGGCCTGGTGAAGGTGGCCGGCCTGGGCAAGCTCAAGACCATCGTGCAGATGACCGCCATCAGCTGCCTGCTGTTCCAGGAAGACCTGTGGCTGCTGCCGGTGTTCAAGCTGGGCGAATGGTTGCTGGCCATCGCCGCGGCCCTGACCCTGTGGTCGGGCTGGGATTACCTGCGGGCGGCCTGGCCGACCATGCGCAAGAAGGGCTGAATTCGAAAAAGGGTGTTGACAGCCGGCGGGGGAATCCCCAAAATGTGCGTCTGTTCCGCGGGAATAGCTCAGTTGGNNTCGAGTCTCGTTTCCCGCTCCAGTTCGACACAAAACCCCGCCCGTCGGGGTTTTGTTTTTTCCGGGCCAGCCGCGCTAAGCTGCTCGCCCATGTTGGACACCCGGCCGGGTGGCAGAGTGGTTATGCAGCGGACTGCAAATCCGCGTACGCCGGTTCAATTCCGACCTCGGCCTCCAAATCTTGAAGCCCCGCCTCGGCGGGGCTTTTTTTTGGCCACGGATTTACGCGGACACCGCGCTGGCGGCAGCAGCGCGCATGCGGCAACATCGCCGAAGGCCCGGGTGGCGAAACTGGTAGACGCATGGGACTTAAAATCCTCCGGCCGCAAGGCCATGCGGGTTCGACTCCCGCCCCGGGCACCACCTGAGGAGATGCCCATGCTGCCTTCGCGCTACTGGCCCTTCGCCGCCTGCCTGCTTCTGGCCGTGGCCAGTGGCCTGGCGCTGCTCTACACGCCGCTCGCCGGCTGGGGACTGGCGGTGTTCGGGGCGCTGTCGCTGGTGGGGCTGTGGGACCTGCTGCAGACGAAGCAGGCGCTGCGGCGCAATTTCCCGCTCACCGCGCATTTCCGCTACGGGCTCGAATCGATCGGCCCCGAGATCCGCCAGTACTTCATCGAATCGGACACCGACGAGCGGCCGTTCTCGCGCCAACAGCGCGCCATCGTCTACCAGCGCGCCAAGGACGTGCTCGACAAGCGCCCCTTCGGCACCCAGCGCGACGTCTACGGCGACGACTACGAATGGATCAACCATTCCATGCGGCCGGCGCACATCGACTCGCACGACTTCCGCATCGCGGTCGGCGAGGGCAGGGCGCTGCCCTACGACGCCAGCGTGTTCAACATCTCGGCCATGAGCTTCGGTTCGCTGTCGGCCAACGCCATCCGTGCGCTCAACGCCGGCGCGAAACGCGGCGGCTTCTACCACGACACCGGCGAAGGCTCGATTTCGCGCTACCACCGCGAGCACGGCGGCGACCTGGTCTGGGAAATCGGCTCGGGTTATTTCGGCTGCCGCAACCCCGACGGCGGTTTCGACGAGGCGCGCTTCCGCGACAACGCCGTCGACCCGCAGGTGAAGATGATCGAGCTCAAGCTCAGCCAGGGCGCCAAGCCCGGGCAGGGCGGCATCCTGCCGGCGGCCAAGGTGAGCGCCGAGATCGCCGAAGCGCGCGGCGTGCCGCAGGGCGTGGAATGCCATTCACCGGCGGCGCACTCGGCGTTTTCAACGCCCATCGGCCTGCTCGAATTCGTCGACCGCCTGCGCACGCTCTCGGGCGGCAAGCCCACCGGCTTCAAGCTGGCGGTGGGGCACCCCTGGGAATGGTTCGCCATTGCCAAGGCCATGCGCGAAACCGGCATCACGCCCGATTTCATCGTGGTGGACGGCGGCGAGGGCGGCACCGGCGCGGCGCCGCTGGAGTTCACCGACCACGTTGGCGCGCCCATGCGCGAGGCGCTGATGCTGGTGCACAACACGCTGGTGGGCCTGGACCTGCGCAGCCGCGTGCGGGTGGCGGCGGCGGGCAAGGTGGTCACGGCCTTCGACATCGCCCGCACGCTGGCGCTGGGCGCCGACTGGTGCAACGCGGCCCGCGGTTTCATGTTCGCCCTGGGCTGCATCCAGTCGCAGAGCTGCCACACCGACCGCTGCCCCACCGGCATCGCCACCCAGGACCGGAACCGCCAGGCGGCGCTGGACCCGGCCGACAAGGCCACGCGCGTATACAACTTCCACCGCAATACCCTGGTGGCGCTGAAGGAGCTGCTGGCGGCTGCCGGGCTCACCCACCCCTCGCAGCTGGGGCCGGAGCACATCGTGCGCCGGGTCTCTTCCACCGAAGTGCGCTCGCTGGCCACGCTGCACCGCTTCGTGGCCCAGGGCCGGCTGCTGGAAGGCGTGCCGGCCGAGCACCCGGTGTTCCAGGTGTTCTGGGACAAGGCCCGGCCCGACAGTTTCGCGCCCCCGTCCGAGGCCGCGGCCATGCTGGCCACCAAGCTACGCTAGGCCGGCGTGTTGACCGTTTCCGGCCGCCCGCGTAAGATTCGCGGCTCCTTGGGGCGGTTAGCTCAGCGGTAGAGCATCTCGCTTACACCGAGAGGGTCGGCGGTTCGAAACCGTCACCGCCCACCAGCCTTCGCAAGCGGCATGGCGCGAAAGCGCGGAGCCTCATCTTTCTCCATATTCAATGGTTTGGCTG
>DNNT01000265.1 GCA_003497545.1 Arenimonas sp.
CCCCGGCGTATCCGAAGCCCCGCTGAAGCGGGGCTTCTTTTTTGCGGTCGCGCTGGCTGGCCGCGGGGCGGGGCGGGGGCTACAATTTCACACTTTATCCATGCCCTGCGAGAACGCAGCAATGAACGCCCACGCCCTGGCTTCCGCCGAGACCCTCGACGCCATCGTCGCCGCCCTTCCGGCCGGTTCGTCCGCCCCCGACAAGGCCCTGCTGGAGACGTTCGCCCGAAGCTTCTTCGCGCGGGTCCCGGAGGATGAACTGCTCTCGCGGCCGGCCGCAGACTGGGCCGCGATCGCGGTGTCGTTCCTGGCCTTCGCGCGCCAGCGCGGCGCGGGCACGCCGAAGATCCAGGTGATCAACCCGGTCCTGGCCTCCGATGGTTTCGAAAGCACCCACACCGCCGTGCGCATCGTCAACGACGACATGCCCTTCCTGGTGGACTCGGTGCGCATGGCGCTGTCGCAGTTCAACATCACCCTGCACCAGATCGCGCATCCGGTGATGCCGGTTCGCCGCGACGCCGCCGGCGCGCTGCAGGCGGTGGGCGAGGGCGCGGCCGAATCGCTGATGTACCTCGAGATCGATCGCCAGGCCGACGCCGGCGCGATGGCCGAGATCGAAAAGACCATCCTGGCCGCGCTGGCCNNGCGCGAGACCATGCTGCGCATTGCCGACGAGTTCGACACCCGCATCCTGCCGGTGGGCGCCGCCGCGCGCGCCGAAACCCAGGCCTTCCTGCGCTGGGCCGCCGACAATCACTTCACCTTCCTGGGCTACCGCGAATACGAGGTGGTGGGCCGCGAACTGCGGGCCGTGGCCGGCAGCGGCCTGGGCCTGCTCAAGGGCAAGGACAGCCAGGCGCAGGCGCGCCCGGTCACCGGCCTGGCCGCGGCCGACCTGCCGCCGGGCGCCTCGCTCGACCCGCTGATCCTGACCAAGACCAATGCCCGCGCCACCGTGCACCGCCCGGGTTACATGGACTACATCGGCGTGCTGCAGTTCGACGAAACCGGCCGCGCCGTGCGCGAGCAGCGTTTCCTCGGCCTGTACACTTCCAGCGCCTACAACCGCCGGCCCTGGGAAATCCCGCTGGTGCGCGAGCGCCACGAATCGGTGATGAAGGCCTCCGGCCTGGCCCTCAACAGCCACAGCGGCAAGGCGCTGCGCCACATCCTGGAAACGCTGCCGCGCGAGGAGCTGTTCCAGTCCAGCACCGAGGAACTGCAGCGCACCGCGATGGGCATCCTGGGCCTGCAGGAACGCGCCCGCACCCGCCTGTTCCTGCGCCGCGACCGCTACGGCCGCTACTTCTCCGCGCTGGTCTACATCCCGCGCGACCGCTTCAACACCGGCATCCGCCACCGCATCGAAGCGCTGCTGATGCAGGCGCTGCAGGGCGAGCGGCTCGACCACGCCGTGCAGATCGGCGAGTCGCCGCTGGCCCAGCTGCACCTGGTGATCCGCCCGAAGGCCGGCGCCGCCGTCGAGTTCGACCAGGCGGCGCTGGAAGCCGAGCTGGCGCGCATCGTGCGCGACTGGCACGACGAACTGCGCGAGATCCTGGTGCGCGACCACGGCGAGGAGCAGGGCCTGCGCCTCGCCCAGCGCTACGGCCGCGCGCTGCCCACTGGCTACATCGAGGCGGTGACGCCCGAGGCCGCCGCCGGCGACGTGCTGGAAGCCTCGCGCCTGGCCGCCGAGGGTGACCAGCGCATCACCTTCGCCCGCGCCGGCGAGCAGCTGCGCCTGAAGCTGCTGCGACGCGCCGAGGACGTGGCCCTGTCCGACGTGCTGCCTGTGATGGAAAACCTCGGCCTGCGCGTGCTCACCGAGCACCCGTACGTGATCGACGCCGAGGATGGCCGCATCTCGCTGCAGGACTTCGAGGTCGAGGCCCGCGGCGAGGTGGACGTGGAAGCCGCCCGCGTGCCCTTCCAGGAAGCCTTCGCGGCCATCTGGGGCGGCGAGGCCGAGAACGACGGCTTCAACCAGCTGCTGCTCAGCGCCCGCCTGGAATGGCGCGACGTGGCCATGCTGCGCGGCTACACCAAGTACGCGTTGCAGACCGGCATCCCGTTCTCGCAGCCTTACATGGAGGAGACGCTGCAGCGATACCCGGTGATCGCGCGCCTGCTGTACGAACTGTTCGCCGCGCGCTTCGAGCCGGGCCGGGAGACGCCGCTCGACGCCGCCGGCCAGCAGGCCCTGCACGACCAGATCGCCTGGCTGCTGCCGAAGGAGCGCCGCGCCGCGCTCGACACCATCCCGCAGGAAGTGGCTTCCGCCCGCGCGCTCGACCGCGACGCCCAGGCCGACGCCATCATCGATGCGCTGGAGATCCTGCTCGACACCCTCGTCAACAGCATCGACGACGACCGCATCCTTCGCCGCTACATGGCGCTGATCAAGGCCACGCTGCGCACCAACTTCTACCAGCGCCGCGGCGGCAGCTTCCGCGACTACATCTCCTTCAAGTTCGATCCCTCGCGCGTGCCCGAGCTGCCCAAGCCGGTGCCCTACCGCGAAATCTTCGTGTACTCGCCCTACGTCGAGGGCGTGCACCTGCGCTTCGGCCCGGTGGCGCGCGGCGGCCTGCGCTGGTCCGACCGCCGGGAAGACTTCCGCACCGAGGTGCTGGGNNAGCGACGCCCAGCTGGCCGAAGGCATCGCCTGCTACAAGCGCTTCATCAACGGCCTGCTCGACATCACCGACAACCTGGTCGACGGCCAGGTGGTGCATCCGCAGGACGTGGTGCGCCATGACGGCGACGACCCCTACCTGGTGGTCGCGGCCGACAAGGGCACCGCCACCTTCTCCGACATCGCCAACGG
>DNNT01000128.1 GCA_003497545.1 Arenimonas sp.
CGTAAATCCGTGGCAAAAAACCCCTGCTACGAACTCGCGGCAAACCTCAGGATAGCCACTGCGCCGCGTTCCGGGCGGGGCGCGATGCTCACTTCCCAGCCGTAGAGTTCGCACAGGCGGCGCACGATCGACAGGCCGATGCCGNNAGAAGGTCTGCAGGCCATCGGCGGCCTCTGAGCGCGAGAAGGAGATGCGCGCCTGCGGCTCGCGCCCGGTGTACTTGCAGGCGTTGCCCAGCAGGTTGCCCAGGGCCACGGCCAGCACCGCCTCCGGCGCCTCGACCAGGGCCTCGGGGTCGCCTTCCACCAGCACTTCCACCGGCTTGCCGCCCAGCTGGGTGCGCGCAGCCTCGGCCAGCTGCTGCGACAGGCGCAGCAGCGGCGTGTGGCCGGTGCCGCGTTCGTTGCGCGAGAGCATCAGCAGCGCCGTGGTGAGGTCGGTGCACTGCTGGGCCGCGCGATCGATGCGCAGCAGGCGCTGGCGGGTCTTCTCGGGCAGGTCGGGATTGGCCAGCAGCAGCTCGGTGGCGCCGCGGATCACCGCCAGCGGCGTGCGCAGCTCGTGGCTGACGTCGGAATTGAACTCGCGGTCGCGCTTGACCAGCGTGGTCATGCGCTCGGCGTAATCGTCGAGCGCGGCGGCCAGCTGGCCCACCTCGTCCTCGGCGAAATGCGGCGCCAGCTTCTCGGGGCGTTCGCGCCCGGCCAGGCCTTCCAGCCGGCGCGCCAGTTCGGTCACGGGGCTGATTACCCGCTTGGACGACCACACGCCGATCACCAGCGACAGGATCGAGAACAGCGCCACCACGCCCACCAGCGCGTAGGTCAGCTGTTGTTGGCTGGCGCGTTCCTGGGCGATGTCGTAGCTCAGGAAGAACCAGTAATCCGGGTCTTTCTTCACCGCCAGCTTGTAGGTGCGGCTCTTGCCGCGGGCGTCGGTTTCGGTGATCTCGTGGATGCCGTCGGGCAGGTCGCGCCAGTTGAAGGGCACGTTGCCGAAGCGGCGCTCGCTGTAGACGATGCCCGTGATCTTCTCGAAGGCCAGGCCGCCGGAGCCCTCGGGGTCGCGGTAGAACTGCTCGGCGTAGTCGGCCACGTTCTGGAACAGCGCCTCGCCGATCAGCTGGTCCTCCAGCTGTTCGCGCAGCAGCACCGTGGCCACGGCAAACAGGCCGGTGAGCCCGAAGCCGAGCAGGAAGAAGGACAGGATGATCCGGCTGCGAAGCCTACGCCGGTAGCGCATGGCTCAGCCCGCGTCGGGGTCGGCGATCCGGTAGCCGATGCCGTGGCGGGTCTGGATCAGGGCCTTGGGGAAGGGCTTGTCCACCGCGGCGCGCAGGCCGTGGATGTGCACGCGCAGGGAATCGGAATCGGGCAGCTCTTCGCCCCAGACGCGGGTCTCGAGTTCCTGGCGGGTGACCACCGAGGGCGAGGATTCCATCAGCGACTGCAGGATCTTGAGCGCGGTGGGGTTGAGCTGCAGCAGCTTGCCGCCGCGGCGAACCTCGAGCGTGTCGAGGTTGTATTCCAGGTCGGCCACGTTGAGCACGCGCGGCTGCGCGGCCTTGCCGCGCCTGGCCAGTACGGCCAGGCGGGCTTCCACTTCCTGCAGCGCGAACGGCTTGACGAGGTAATCGTCGGCGCCGGACTCGAAGCCTTCCAGCTTGTTGTCCAGCGAATCGCGCGCCGTGAGCATGAGCACCGGGGTCTGCTTGCGGCCTTCCTGGCGCAGCTTGCGGCAGACCTCCAGGCCGTCCATGCCCGGCAGGTTCAAATCCAGAACGATCGCATCGAAGTCGTTGACGACGGCCAGGTGCAGGCCGGTCACGCCGTCGGCGGCGTAATCCACCGTGTGGCCGCGGTCCTCGAGGTAATCCCCGAGGTTGGCGGCGATGTCACGATTGTCTTCGACGACCAGGATGCGCATCGGTCAGTTGTTCGCCGGGCCGATGCCGTTCATGACGTTGCGCTGCAGGTGGTCCTGGTCGGCCTCCATGCGGCGGCGGCGCTCGGCCACGGTCTGGCACTTGGTGGTGCGGCGGTGGCTGCCGGTGGCGCGGCTGTTGTCGCAGACCAGGCGGCTGTCGGCCTTGGCCTGGGTCAGGATGGTGTTGATCAGCTCCTGGTCGTTGAAGATCTCGACCTTGGCCGGCTCGCCCAGGGTGTCGATCGAATCCACGCCCTCGAGGCGGGACGAGATGCGCTCGAGCGTCTCGCGCACCTTGGCGCGGTCGCTGGCGCTGATCTCGGCATAGGTCTTGCCGTCGGCCAGGTCTTCTTCAATCTCGGCGCGCTGGGCGGCGAAGTCGCCCTCGGCGAGGGCCAGCTGAGCCTCCTGGGCAGCGAAGGCGAACATCGGGGTGGCGGCCAGCAGGAACGCAATCAGGGTCTTCTTCATTGCTTGTTCTCCAGGGTGCGGCTTCGTGGGGTGAAGTTCCGATTCTTACCAGACGTGAAGGCCAAGTAAAGCAGACAAAGAAAGGCCCGGGGAGGCACTCGCTGGCGCCTGGCCCGGGCCGAAAGGTTGCTTACTGCCCCGATTGCCGTAATCCGCATGATGCCGCCCTGACGAGGAGGACCGAGCAGGCTTACTGGCCCGGCAAGCCTAGGCGGGGTGGTATTAAGACCCTGTTAAATCCGCTTCAGGCTTTGGTTAAAGCCGACCGGCGGCGGGCCGGGGCCCGGGCGGGCTTGCGGACCCCGGCCACGGTGTAATCGATGATGGCGCCGGCCACGTCCACTCCCGTGGCGCCTTCGATGCCCTCCAGGCCCGGGGAAGAGTTCACTTCCAGCACCAATGGACCCTTCTTCGACCTAAGAAGGTCTACGCCTGCAACACCCAGGCCCATCACCCGGGCCGCGCGCAGGGCGGTGGCGGTTTCGGCCTCGTCCAGCTCCACGGCCGTGGCGGTGCCGCCGCGGTGCAGGTTGGAGCGGAATTCGCCGGGCTTGGCCTGACGCTTCATCGCCGCGATCACCTTGTCGCCGACCACGAAACAGCGGATGTCGGCGCCGCCGGCTTCCTTGATGTACTCCTGGACCATGATGTTCTGCTTGAGGCCCATAAACGCCTCGATCACCGACTCGGCCGCCGTCTCGGTTTCGCACAGCACCACGCCGATGCCCTGGGTGCCTTCCAGCACCTTGATTACCAACGGTGCGCCATTGACCATGTCGATCAGGTCAGCGATGTCATCCGGAGAGTGGGCG
>DNNT01000022.1 GCA_003497545.1 Arenimonas sp.
AGCTGCGCCAGCGCCGCGCGGTAATCGCCCACGCCCAGGTAGGCGCGGCCCAGCGCCAGCCGCACCGCAGCCTCCGAGCGCGGCTGTCCGGCGAAACGCTGGCCCGCCGAGCGGGCGCCGCGGTCGAGCACTTCGCGCACGGTGATGCCCGACTGGCCGGTGGCCATCGGGTCGGCGGCCCCGATCAGGTCGGTGACCAGGAATTCATTCACGGCCGCCGCCACGGCACGCTCGGATTCAGTCGCGCGGTTGGCGGCGCGCGTCTGCAGCAGCGCGCCCACGCTGACCGCCGTGGCCAGCGCGAACACCGCCGCGAACGACCACGCCCAACCGCGCCGCAGGCGCGAACGCTCCAGCGCCGCGCGAAGGCGGTCGGCCTCGGCCGCCGCGCTGCGTTCGCGCTGGCGCTGCGCGCGTCGTTCCTCGAGCCCGCGAAGGCGCTGGGCCAGCTCGGCCGCGTCGCCGAGGCGGCGCGCGGGGTCGCCGGCGGCCGCGGCGTGCACGTCCTCGCGCAACAGCTCGTCGTCGATGTCGGCTTCCCAGCCCGGCGTCAGCGGCCGGCGCAGGTCGCCCACCAGCAGCTGGAACAGCAGGATGCCCAGCGAATAGATGTCGCTGCGCACGGTGGGCTGCTGGCCGGCCAGGCATTCGGGCGCGACGTAGAGCGGCGTGCCGCCGTCGCTGTCGTCGCCGGCCGCGGTGCCGGTGAAGCCCAGGCGGGTGATGGGCACGCGGGCCGGGTCGAGCAGGCGGCCGCTGCCGAAGTCCGACAGTTTCACCTGCGGCTCGCCGTCGGGGCCGGCATCGACGATCAGGTTGGCGGGCTTGAGGTCCTTGTGCAGCAGGCCGGCGGCGTGCGCCAGCGACAGGGCGTCGGCCGCCTGCGCCGCCAGCGCGATGCGCGTGGCCAGCGGCACCGCCGCCAGGCCGCCGCGGGCCTCGGCCCACTGCCGCAGGTCGCCGCCGGCGACGTGTTCGGCCTCGATGAAAAACGGCGCTTCCTCGATGTTCCAGTCCAGCAGCCGCACCCACTCGCGGCGGTCGCCGTAGGTCTCGCGCAGGACGCGGTAGAGCGTGATCTCGCGCTTGAGCGCGGTCAGCCCGCCGGCGTCGAGCGCGAACTTGAACACCCGGCGTTCGCGGGTCTTGGCATGTTCGGCCAGCCAGGCCTCGCCGAAGCCGCCATGGCCCAGGGCCTCGACCAGGCGCCAGTTCGGCCGGTGCGGCACGGCGTCGCCGGGCTTGAAGCCCAGGGCCGGCGCCGCCGCCGTGGCCGATTCCACCCGCACCGGCGCCACCAGCCGGTAGCCATAGCCGTGCACGGTCTTCACGACGGCCTGGGCCTCGTCGCCCAGGGCCTGGCGCAACTTGGCCACGGCCTTGTTGAGCACCGACTCGGACAGGATGCGGCCGGGCCAGACGGCGTCCTGCAGCTCGTCCTTGGTCACCACCTCGCCGGCGTGGCGCAGCAGGTGCAGCAGCAGCTCCAGCGGCTTGGGTTCGAGCCGGGCCAGCTGGCCCTGCACGAACAGCTCCAGCGTCCGGCCGTCGAGCCGGCAGCCGGCGAACACCCAGACGCGGTCGCGCAGCGCGGCTTCGCCCGCCGGCGTGTCCCTTGCCATGCCCTCGCCCATCGTTCCGCTCCCCCGGAAAGCGCGCCCGACGACGATCTTCGGGAAATCGTCGGGATTCGGTCAGGAGTCTAACGGCGATCGGTGGCGGNNGGCCTGGCCGCCTCCACCTTCGCGGCGGCGCAGGTGCCGCCCCCTCCTGCCCGCACCGCGCCGGTCAACACCGCGCCCCGGGTCGAACGCCTGCGCGCGGTACCCACGCCCCCCGTGTCGGTGGTGCTCCAGGAGCAGCAGCAGGCCGATGCCATCGCCCGGGACGCCCCGGACGTGCGCGAGGCCGCGCGCCGCCTGCGCCAGCGCGGGGTGCGCCCGCCGGTGGCGGTAACCGCCCTGCGCAGCCACTTCGACAAGTCCGACGACGAGCGCATCCGGGCCCTGCTGGCCGCCGGCTACCCGGAAGACCCGTTGGTGGACGCGCTGGTGGCGCTCGACCGCCTCGACGCGCGCGGCCTCAACTCCCGCCTCATCGGCCTGGCGCGGCCGCTCGAAACGCGCGCCAGGCAGGTCGCGCGCCTGTTCCCCGGCCAAACTTTCGATGGACTGTTCCTGATCCTGTCGGCGCCCCCGTCCGCGCCTCCGCAGGCCTGGGACGTCGCCGCCGCCACCCTGGCCCTGCCGCTGGACACCCTGCTCGGCACCGGCGCGCGCTTCCACCAGGCGCGCCAGATGCCGCTGGGCAACGGCGGTTTCCATCCCGAACCCGGCGCGCTGGCGTCGCTGGCCCGGCGCCTGCACCCGTCGACGCCGCTGCCGCGGCTCTGGGGCCGCCTGCTGGGCCTGGGCTACCGCGCCGAGGTCGTGTTCAAGGAAGTGCCGGCGCGCGCCGTCGCCGCCAACGGCCTGTCGCTCGATGCCATGGCGTCCTGCGTGTCCCTTCGTTTCCCCGGCCAGTCGCCGACGCAGAACCCGGTGGTCGCCGTGCGGCTGGAGTTGGACGGGCAGGTGCGGCACGAGGCCCCGCAGGCCGACTGCTACGGCGACTTCCTGCGCGCCCTGCGCAGCGAGGGCGTGGCGCGCACGAACGCCGCCGTGATCGCCCGCGAGGCCACGCGTTGTTTCCCCGAAGGCGCGCCGGCCTGCGAGGCCGTCCGCAGCGACGTCATCGCCGGGATCCTCGCCCGCGCCGGTTACCCGGCCGGCGACGACGCAAGCAAGAGCCGCTGAATCCATCCCGCACCGAGGACACCGACATGCGACTGCAAGCAAAGACCTCCCTTTCCCGGCTCCTGTTCGCCGCGCTGCTGCTGGGCGCGGCCTTCGCCAGCCAGGCCGCCACCAAGGATCCCGACGAGCTCACGCCAACGCAGGAGGCCCAGCTCAAGAAGCTGTTCGCGCAGGTGGACTCGCGCATGGACGCCGCGCTTTCAGTCGACCCCAAGCAGCGCGCGGTGATGGAGTCCGAGCTCAAGGCACTCGCGGCCATGCCGGACGGCAAGGCGCGGCTTGAAGCCGGCCGCGCGTATCGCCAGCGGCACGCGGCTTATTACGGCGCCGCGCTCAAGCGCGCCGGCGTGGACCTGGCCGCGGTGGCACGGCAGTTGCAGCAGGTCTTGCCCGGCCACACGTTCCAGGTCACGGCCGACCACATGATCCTGGGGCAGTTCGGCGAAACAAAGGCCCAGGGCTCGGTGCCGCCCCCCGCGACGGCGTCGACGCGCAATCTCCCGCTTTCCCGCTCAGCCTCCGGCAACTGCGGCGGACCGTCGAATCGATGGATCGCCCAGACGGGTGATTCGATGCGCGTCGAGTCCCGTGCGGTGCTCGTCGCCGTCTGCACCCAGCAAGGCGAACTGGCCTCCGACTTCGACCTTACCCAAGCCAGCGCCGCCTCGCTGGCGGTGCGCCATCAGGCCGAGGTGTCGGTTGAAGTGTTCGGCCTCGTCGGCATTGCCATGGGCCGCGCCCGGGCCGGCGTGACCGGCGCTTCGATCAACAACAGCCTCTCCACCTCGGCCGTCGCGCCTTTGCTCTGGTACGCCAATCGCGACAGCAGCGGGACCGTGGACATCGCCGGCGCGCAAGCCGTGGGCACGAACGGCCGCGTGGTCTTCCGCACCTATGCCTCGACCTCCGGCCTGGGCAACAGCGGATCCGTGTCGGTGGCGCGACTTTCCGGCATCCGTGCCCGCCTCACCACGACCCCCTGACCCCGGAGCCCGCCATGAAAACCACGACGTTCCCATCCCTTCGGCTGGCGCTGTTGTCCGCAGCGCTTTCGTCGGCGCTTGCCGCTCCCGCGGCCCACGCCGCCGGAGAATTCATCACCGCCTTCCACCTGGGCCCCGACGACCGCTGCGCTTCGGTGAGCGAACGCGGCATCGTGCTCGCCGGCCACGGCATCAATGCCACCGGCAACCGGCCGACGGTCTGGCGGGCGGGCGGCGCGCCGCTTTCCTTCGGCGGCGGGCGCGTCACGTTCACCGTCTGGGGCAACGTGGACCTCGCCAACGACATCCGCCTCGATGGCATCACCCGCGAGGCCTTCACCGTGGGCCGCAAGCGCGGCGGCGCCGACAACGCCGCGCGCGGTTGCGGCGCGCGCGGCTCGGTGGACATCACCATCGACACCGCCACGCACCCGGCGGCGGCGCAGCGCGGGAGGCTGCGCTTCGCCTTCCCGCTCGGCGCGCCGCTGGAAGTGCCGGTGGTGCTGCAGCCTGTGCCGGGCAGCCTGGACCTGCGCTGGCCCTCGCGCCTCGAAGCCGGCGTGCGCGTGGGCGAACACCACCATTGCCTGAGGGCCAACGGCGGCCACGTGAAGGTGGACGGCGACACCCTGGAGATCGGCCTGAACCCCGACAACCCGCTGCCGCGCGGCTGCGACGTGCACTCGCTCGAAGTCACCAGCCTCGGCGGGCTGCCCGCGCTGCGTGGCACCGNNCCCGCGCCCTTCGCGCCGCACCGACGCTGCAGGTACCCACGGCCACGGCGCGCAACAGCCTCACCGGCGACCGCTTCGCGCGCCCCCCGGCACCGGTGGCGCCCGCGCCGCGGACCATCGAATTCACGCTCGCGCTGTCGTCGTTCAACAACGTGCCGAACCTGCACGCACCGATGCGCGTGCGGCTGGTCGAGGCCGTTGCCGCGGCGCGCAGCGACCTGGCCGCGGCCTTCGAAGTCTCGACGGTGTGCGCCAACCCGATGCAGGTCTCGGTGCGCGACCGCAGCACGAGCTCGCTTCCCATCACGCGACGCGAGCTCGACAGTGGCGCCGGCCAGCGCATCGCCGGCGGCGCGCAGCCGATCAGCACCGTGCTGACCTACGCGCAGCCGGGCAGCTTCGACATCACGCTGGACGTGACCGATGCCAGCGGCTTTTCGCAGCAGCAGCGCCAGCGGGTGACGCTGCCGCGCGGCGCCTGCAACACGGTCGCACCGCCGGCCGGCGGCGGCATTCGCGTCGGTGCCGGCAGCGGCGCCAACCTGCTGCCGGCGCGGCTGTTCCCCGAACGACCGCTGCTGCGCCGCATCGGCGGNNGGCCTGGGCACGAACGTGATGATCCCGATCGGCTTCTGCACCGGGCTGGGCAACGACGCCCGCGGCCGGGCGCAGGTGCCGCCGCTGGTGTGGGGCCTGTCCTCCGCCGGCGGCGACGTGGCCAGCGCCCGCGCCGAACTGCGCGATGCCGCCAGCGGCCGCGTGCTCTCGTCGTTCGACGCGCGCGTGCCGGGCAATTCGGCGCCGGTGACGCGCGAAAACTACCCGGGCCGGCCGACCAGCGTGGCCGTGGTGAACGTGACCGGCCCGCTGATGCGCGACTTCGGCAACCAGGCCGGCTGCTTCCTCGACCCCGCCGCCGCCGCGCCGCCGCTCGACCGCNNCCCGACGCGACCACCACCGAAGCCGACAACGAACTGACCTTCTGAGGACCGACCATGCCCCGCACCCGCACCGAACGCTCCCGCCTCGCCCCGCTGGCGCTCGCCTGCTCGCTCGCGCTGCTCGCCGGCTGCGCCACCGCGCCCCGCCAGGCCAACGCGGCGCGCACCGAACTGCCCCGCCCCGCCGACGACTGGTCCGCCAGCGAACGCGCCCTGCGGGACGGCGACTGGGGCGG
>DNNT01000200.1 GCA_003497545.1 Arenimonas sp.
CCGATCCAGAACATCGGTGCCTATGGCGTGGAAGTGGGCGAATTCATCGAGACGGTCGAGGCCTTCCAGCGCGACACCGGCCAGGTCAAGCGCCTGGCCGCCGCCGATTGCGGCTTCGGCTACCGCGACAGCCTGTTCAAACGCGAGGCCGACCGCTGGGTGGTCACCGCCGTCGAACTGCGCCTGCCGCGCCAGCGCGAGCTGCGGCTCGACTACGCCGGCGTGCGCGAAGAGCTGGCCGCGATGGGCGTGGCCACNNAACGCCGGCAGCTTCTTCAAGAACCCGGTGGTGGACACCGCCACCGCCGAGGCCCTGCAGGCCGCCAACCCCGGCCTGCCGGCGTTTCCCGGCGGCGACGGCAAGCGCAAGCTCTCCGCGGCTTGGATGATCGAGGCCTGCGGCTGGAAGGGCTTCCGCGAGGGCGACGCCGGCGTCGCCGCCCAGCACGCGCTGGTGCTGGTGAACCACGGCCACGCCACCGGCGCCCAGCTGCTGGACCTGGCCCGGCGCATCGCCGCCTCGGTGCGCGAGCGCTTCGGCGTGGCGCTGGAACCCGAACCGCGCATGNNCGCATCATCGGCGCGCGTTTCGACGACGCGGCGTGAAGCCCCCCGGCGACCGGCCCGTGGACGTACCGCGCGCGGTCGCGCTGATGAGCGCGGGTACCGTGCTCTTCGGCCTGATGGCGGTGTGCATCCGGCTGGCCTCGGAGCAGCTGCACGCCTTCGAGATCGCCTTTTTCCGCAACTTCTTCGGCCTGGTGTTCATCCTGCCGATCCTGTTCCGGCACGGGCCGGCGATCCTGCGCACCAACAAGCTCGGCTTCTACATCGGCCGCTGCGCCATCGGCATGGTGTCGATGCTGGCGGGCTNNCCTGCCGCTGGCGCAGGCCATCGCGCTGTCGTATTCCAGCCCGCTGTTCGTCACCATCGCCGCGGTCATCGTGCTGGGCGAAGTGGTGCGGGCGCGGCGCTGGACGGCGGTGATCGTGGGTTTCCTGGGCGTGCTGGTGATCGTGCGGCCCGGCAGCGACGACTTCAGCGCCGGCAGCCTGGTGGCGGTACTGGCGGCCGTGGCCAGCGCCAGCGCGGCCATCAGCATCAAGTTCCTCTCGCGCACCGAGCACCCCGACGCGATCGTGCTCTACACCACGCTGATCTGGGTGCCGATGTCGCTGCTGCCGGCGCTGCTCTACTGGGAAACGCCGGTGGGCATCACCTGGCTCTGGATCGTGCTGGCCGGTTTCCTGGGCACGACCGCGCACATGCTCTGGACGCGCGCGCTGCGGCTGGGCGAAGCCTCGATGCTCACGCCCATCAGTTTCCTGCAGGTGCTGGTGGTGGCGGTGTTCGGCTGGTTCCTGTTCGGCGAGGCGCTCGACCGCTGGACCGTGCTGGGCGCGGCGATCATCTTCGGCTCGAACGTCTACATCGCCCGGCGCGAGGCGCAGCTGGCGCGGCAGGCGGTGACCGACCCCGAGATCAACCCCGAGACGCCCTCGCCGCGCTGAGGCTCAGGGCAGCGGCTCTGCTTCCAGCGACTCGCGCAGGCGTTCGGCGACGCGGCGGCGCGGCGGGTCGAGACTTTCCGGCGGGGCGTCGAGCAAAGGCTGCAGCTGCGCCGCGAACAGCGCGTCGGCTTCGGCGCGCTCGCCCAGCTCGCGCAGCGCGCGCACCACCGGCAGGGCACCGGCGGCGGCTTCCGGATGGCCCTCGCCCCAGGTGGCCAGGCGCGCGGCATGGGCCTCGCGGTAGGCCGCCAGCGCCGCACGCGCGTCGCCGGCCGCCAGGTGCAGGTCGCCCTCCACGTCCAGCAGCATGTGCACCTGCGGGTTGCGTTCGCCCAGCACGGCCAGCACGTCGGCTTTCACGGCCTGCAGGTGGCGCATCGCTTCCGCGTCGCGACCGGCGCGATGCAGGGTGCCGGCGTGGTTGGCCTGCACGAACAGCGTGTCGGGGTGTTTCGGCCCGAGCAGGCGGGTGCGGCCGGCGATCACCTCGTCCTCCAGCACCAGCGCTTCCTCGTAGCGCTCCAGCCGTGCCAGCAGGGCCGCGACGTTCAGGCGGGAACGCAGCGCGTCGGCCGAACCGGCGCCCAGCACGCGCTCGCGGGCTTCCTGCACCTCGCGGGCGATCGCCAGCGCCGCCTCCACGTCGCCCTGGTCGCTGAGCATGTTCGACAGGTTGCTGCGCTGGTTGAGCGAATACGGATGCTCGCGCCCGAGCTTGCGCTCCTGGATCTCCACCAGCTGCCGCTGCAGTTCCAGGGCGCCTTCGACGTCGCCGCCCATCACGCGCAGGATGGCCAGGTTGCTCATCGAGGCCAGCGTGTCTTCGTGTTCCGCGCCCAGCTGCGCGGCGCGCTTCGCGTACAGGCCTTCCAGCGCCTCGCGGGCCTTGGCCTGTTCGCCGGTGCGGGCGTAGCTGATGGCCAGGTTGTTGAGCAGGCCCTGCACCTTCGGGTCGTCCTCGCCGCGGGCGGCCAGGGCGCGGGCGTGCAGCGCTTCCTGCAGGTCGCGGGCGCGCGGGCGGTCGCCGAGCGAGGAAATCACTTCGCTTTGCTTGAGTTCGATGGCCAGGCGCAGGTCGCCCACCGGGTCGAGGCCGGCGCTGCGGACCATCAGGTCGTCGACGAGGGCCAGCGCCTCCTTGTGTTTGCCGCCGGCGTGCATGGCGCCGGCCTGCTTGAGCCGGGCGTCCAGCGTGTCGGGATGGTCGGGGCCCAGGCTGGCCTCGCGGTCGTCGGCGACGCGGGTGAAGCCAGCNNGCAGCGTGCGCGCCAGGTCGGTGGGGCTGGCCTGGGCCAGCACCGATTCCAGCGCGGGGACCTGCGCCGGCGCGGTTTTCTCAAGTTGCGTGCGCAGGCCGGTGGACAGGCCGACGCCCATGGCCTCCACGTCGACGCCCTCGAGCATGGACTGCTGGAAGGCGACCACGCGCTCGAGATCGGCGCTGCGCTGCTCGGCCAGCGCGCGCTGCTGCCG
>DNNT01000093.1 GCA_003497545.1 Arenimonas sp.
CGGCGGTCGTGGCCGGGGCGGTCCTTCACGAAGGTGATCTGCGATTCGCGCGGCTGGCCGTCGGCACGCGGGCGGCGGGCGTCGAGCAGGGCGCAAAGCGTTTTGACCACTTCGATGTTCTGGCGCTCGGCGTCGCCGCCGACGTTGTAGGTCTCGCCCACGCGGCCGGCCTCGAGCACGCGGCGGATGGCGGCGCAGTGATCCTTCACGTACAGCCAGTCGCGCACGTTGCGGCCGTCGCCGTACACCGGCAGCGGCTCGCCCGCGAGCGCCTTCAGGATGACCAGCGGGATGAGCTTCTCGGGGAACTGGAACGGCCCGTAGTTGTTCGAGCAGTTCGTGGTCAGCACCGGCAGGCCGTAAGTGTGGTGATAGGCGCGCACCAGATGGTCGGACGCGGCCTTCGAGGCCGAGTACGGCGAGTTCGGCGCGTAGGGCGTTTCCTCGGTGAACTTGCCCTCGTCGCCCAGCGAGCCGTAGACCTCGTCGGTGGACACGTGCAGGAACCGGAACGCCGCCTGGCCGGCCGGGTCCAGGCCCTTGAAGTAGGCGCGCGCGGCCTCGAGCAGCTGGAAGGTGCCGACCACGTTGGTCTGCACGAAGGCCGCCGGGCCGTCGATGCTGCGGTCCACGTGGCTTTCGGCCGCGAAGTTCACGATGGCCTGCGGCCGGTGTTCGGCCAGCAGGCGGGCGACCAGGGCGTGGTCGCCGATGTCGCCGTGCACGAAGACGTGGTTCGGGTTGCCCTCGAGCGCCGCCAGCGTGTCGCGGTTGCCAGCGTAGGTGAGCGCGTCCAGGTTCACCACCCGGACCCCCGACGCCACCGCGTCGAGCACGAAATTGCCGCCGATGAAGCCGGCGCCGCCGGTGACAAGCCAGGTTTGCATCATTGCTCCCGGGCGCCCGGGCGGGCGCCGCCGTGGTCCAGGGGGCCGGGGCGCGGGGGCCCGGGCCGCTTCCAATCAGAACGGGATGTCGTCGTCCGGGAACGGGTCGTCGTTGCGCGACGGGGGCGCCGAACCGCCGCCGGAGCGGCCGCCGTACTCGCCGCCACCGCGGGAGGNNCCGCCCCCGGCCGCACGGGCCGGGCGGTCGCCGCCGCCGGAGCGCGCCGGGCGCTCGCCGCCTTCGCCGCCGCCCATGCCGCCGAGCATCTGCATCTCGTTGGCGATGATGTCGGTGCTGTACTTCTCGACGCCGTTCTTGTCGGTGTACTTCTCGGTGCGCAGCGAGCCCTCGATGTACACCTGGCGGCCCTTCTTCAGGTACTCGCCGGCGATCTCCGCCAGGCGGCCGAAGAACTTGACCCGGTGCCACTCGGTCCGCTCCTGCTGCTCGCCGTTCTTGTCCTTCCAGCTCTCGCTGGTGGCCACGGAAATGGTGGTGATGGCCGAACCTGACTGGCTGTAGCGGGTCTCGGGGTCGTTGCCGAGGTTGCCGACCAGGATCACTTTGTTGATGCCGCGGGCCATGGCGTTCCTGCCTTCTCGATGGGGTTGCCTTGTGAAGGGGGGATTATGCCAGCCCCGGGCCGCCCGGGCGTCGGGCCTTCGCCCCCCGGGCCGTCGGGTTTTGTCCCGGCGACCACGCGCGGGACCCTATAATTGGCCCATGTCCGCCCAGCCCACCACCCCCGCCCTGCCCGGAATCGCCGACATCCAGGCGCTCGCCGCCGGCGAAATGGCCGCCGTCAACGCCCTGATCCGCGGCCGGCTGGCCTCGGACGTGCTGCTGATCAACCAGATTTCCGAACACATCATCGCCGCCGGCGGCAAACGCCTGCGGCCGATGCTGGTGGTGCTGGCGGCCCGCGCCCTGGGCGGCGGCGGCCCGCGGGCGCACCAGCTGGCGGCGATCATCGAGTTCATCCACACCTCGACCCTGCTGCACGACGACGTGGTGGACGAATCCGACCTGCGCCGCGGCCGCAAGACGGCCAACGCCCTGTGGGGTAACGCGGCCAGCGTGCTGGTGGGCGATTTCCTGTACTCGCGCAGCTTCCAGCTGATGGTGGAGCTGGACGCGATGCCGGTGATGCAGGTGCTGGCCGACACGACCAACCGCATCGCCGAGGGCGAGGTGCTGCAGCTGCTGCACGTCCACAACCCCGACACCGACGAGGCGGCCTACCTGCGCGTGATCGAGCGCAAGACGGCGGTGCTGTTCGCGGCGGCCACGCGCCTGGGCGCGCTGCTGGCGGGCGCAGACGCCAGCACGCAGCAAAAGCTGCACGACTACGGCCTGAACCTGGGCCTGGCCTTCCAGATCGCCGACGACGTGCTCGACTACACGGCCGACGCCGAAGCCCTGGGCAAGAACCTGGGCGACGACCTGGCCGAGGGCAAGGCCACCCTGCCCCTGATCCACGCCATGGCGAACGCCGACGACGCCTGCCGGGCCCGCCTGCGCGAAATCATCGAAACCGGCGACGCCACCGCCATGCCCGAAGTGCTGGCGGCCATCGGCCAGTCCGGCGGCATCGGCTACAGCCAGCAGCGCGCCGCCCACTACGCCGCCCTGGCCGAAGCCGCCCTCGACGACCTGCCCGACACCGACTGGCTGCGCGCCCTGCGCGGCCTGGCCCACTACTCCGTCTCCCGCAACCACTGATGGGCTGACTTGGCTTGCCTTGCGGCAAGCAGGTCACTTGCTCGTGGGCGGGGGCTTCCGGCAGGCGTCATCGCGCAC
>DNNT01000108.1 GCA_003497545.1 Arenimonas sp.
GAGCCGGTCGGGCCGGTCACCAGGATCAGGCCCTGCGGCTGGTTGATCAGCTCGGAGAAGATCTTGGGCGCGGCCAGTTCCTCGAGCGAGAGGATCTGGCTGGGAATGGTGCGGAACACGGCGCCGGCGCCGCGGTTCTGGTTGAAGGCGTTGACGCGGAAGCGCGCCAGGCCCGGGATTTCAAACGAGAAGTCGACCTCGAGGAATTCCTCGTAGTCGCGCCGCTGTTTGTCCGACATGATGTCGTACACCAGGGCGTGGACCTGCTTGTGGTCGAGGGCCGGGATGTTGATTCGACGGACGTCGCCGTCGACGCGGATCATGGGAGGCAAGCCAGCCGACAGGTGCAGGTCGGAGGCCTTGTTCTTGACCGAAAATGCCAGAAGTTCGGCGATGTCCATTAGCTATGTCCCCTTGGCGCGTCAACGGATAGGCGACCGCACGTTCCCGGGGCAGTATAGCGCCAACCACGAAGGGCAATGCCAGCCATGGGAACGCTCGAACAGACCCTGCACGGTGTCCTGCAAACCATTGAAAACGCGGCGAAGCTGGCGGGCCGGCCACGGGGCGCCCGGCTGCTCNNGAGGCCAGCGGGCCTTCGGCGAGAACTACGTGCAGGAGGGCGTGGCCAAGGCCCGCGAGCTGGCCGACCTGGATCTGGAGTGGCACCTGATCGGCCACCTGCAGTCGAACAAGTGCCGCGAGGCCGCGGAAGTTTTCGACTGGGTGCAGTCCCTGGACCGCCTGAAGCTGGTCGACGCCCTCGACAAGGCCCGCCCCGCCGGCCGGCCGCCACTGAACGTGCTCATCCAGGTGAACGTGGACGGCGAAGCCAGCAAGTCCGGCTGCGACCCTGCCGACGTGCCCGCGCTGGCCGCCGCCGTGGCCGCCGCCCCGCACCTGCGCCTGCGCGGCCTGATGGCCATCCCCGAACCGCACCCCGACCCGGCCCGCCGCCGCGACAGCTTCCGCCGCCTCAAGGCCCTGCACGACGCCGTCGCCGCCACGTTTCCCGGCGTCGACACCCTGTCGATGGGCATGAGCGACGACTTCGAAACCGCAATCGCGGAAGGCTCCACCCTGGTGCGCATCGGCACCGCCCTGTTCGGCCCGCGCGGCTGAGCCCACATCCCAGCAGGAACCGACATGAGCGAACACACCCTGGCCTTCATCGGCGGCGGCAACATGGCCCGCAGCCTCATCGGCGGCCTGGTCGCCCGCGGCGTGGCGCCGGAAACCCTGCGCGTCGCCGAACCGGTGGCGGCGCTGCGCGAGGCGCTGTCGAAGGACTTCGGCGTGCGCGCCCGTGAAGCCGCGCCCGAGGCGGCCGACGGCGCCGGCACCTGGGTGCTGGCGGTGAAGCCGCAGGTGATGCGCGCGGTCTGCGAATCGCTGGCGCCGCTGGCCCAGGCCTCGCGGCCGCTGGTGGTGTCCATCGCCGCCGGCATCACCACCGGGCAGATCGACGCCTGGCTGGGCGGCGGCCAGGCCGTGGTGCGCACCATGCCCAACACGCCGGCCCTGCTCGGCGCCGGCGCCACCGGCCTGTATGCGAATGAGAACGTGGACGCCGGCCAGCGCGAGCGCGCCGACTCGCTGATGCGCGCCGCGGGCCTCACCGCCTGGATCCCCGACGAATCGCTGATGGACGCGGTCACCGCCGTTTCCGGCAGCGGCCCCGCCTACGTTTTCCTGCTGGCCGAAGCCATGCAGGCCGCCGGCGAAAGCCAGGGCCTGGCGCCCGACACCGCCCGCACGCTGGTGCTGCAGACGATCCTCGGCGCCGCCCGAATGTTGTCGGAATCGGGCGAACCCGCCGCCACCCTGCGCCAGCGCGTCACCTCGCCCGGCGGCACCACCCAGGCCGCCATCGAAAGCTTCGAAGCCNNCCGCCACCCGCCGCGGCCGCGAACTCTCCCGGGGTGGCTGAAGCCGCTCCTGCAATTGCAGCGTGAAGGCGTATGGATGGACGCCGGCGAAGCGCGGCGCGATGATGGCCCTTCCCTTCGAGGAGGCTTGGCCATGCGCCCGATGCATCTGCTTGCCGCGCTCGCGCTCTCGCTGCTGGCCGCGCTGCCCGCCGGCGCCGGCTCCCTGCGCGCCGGCGACCTGAGCGTGCACTTCAACGCCCTGCCCAGCACGGAACTCACGCCGGAAGTGGCGCGCCAGTATGGCGTCACCCGTTCGGCCAACCGCGCGCTGGTGAACGTGGCCATCCGCCGCGGCGAGCCCGGCGCCGACGTGGCCGTGGCCGCCGAGGTGAAGGTGGTGGCCACCAACCTCGCCGGCCAGCGCAGCGACGTGCGCATGCGCGAAGTGCGCGACGGCGAGGCGCTGTATTACCTGGGCGAGGCGCGCATCGCCGGCCAGGACACGCTGACCTTCGAACTCCAGGTGCGCATCGCGGGCGAAGCGCAGCCGATGGCCGCCACCTTCAAGCAGGAATTCTTCCCCCAGTGAGCCTGCTGCTGGTTCGCCACGGACAGGCGAGCTACGGCGCCGCCGACTACGACCAGCTGTCCGAGCGCGGGCAGCTGCAATCGCGCCGCCTGGGCGAATGGCTGGCGCGCGGCGGCCACCGCTTCACGGCCGTGGTGGTGGGCGGAATGCGCCGGCACCGCCAGACCGCCGAGGGCGTCGCCGCGGCCTTCGCCGAACAGGGCCTGGCCCTGCCGGAGATCGTGGCCGACCCGGGTTTCGCCGAATTCGACCACGAGGCCGTGTTCGGTGCCTGGCTGCGCGAAAACGCCACCCACCCCATCGCCATCGCCAGCCGCAGCGGCCACCCGCGCGACGTGGGCGCCATGCTGCAGCAGGCGCTGCTGGCCTGGGCCCGCGACGAACTGCCCGGCCTGCCCGAAACCTGGGCCGCCTTCGGTGAACGCGTGCGCGGCGCCGGCGAGCGGCTCGAGGCCCTGGCCGGCGACGAAGAAGCGCTGGTGCTCAGTTCCGGCGGCGTCATCTCGCGCCTGGCGCAGATCGCGCTGGACGTGCCCGACCACCGCGCCGTCGAACTCAACCTCGCGCTGCGCAACAGCGCGCTGAGCGAATTCCACCCGCACGGCGGCCGCCTGCGCCTGGGCAGCTGGAATGCGCTGCCGCACCTGCATGGCCAGCGCGATCTGTGGACCTACTACTGAGGCAGCGATGACCCCGACCGGCTCGATCTTCCCCTTCTCCGAACGCTCGCGCGCGCTGCAGGCGCAGGTCGCCGAGTTCGTGGCCCGGCGCGTGATGCCGGCGGAAGCCGAGCTCGCCGCCCACGCCGCCGACCCGGCCACGCGCTGGACCATTCCGCCGAAGCTCGAGGCGCTCAAGGCCGAGGCCCGCGCCGCCGGCCTGTGGAACCTGTTCCTGCCCGACCCCGCGCGCGGCGCCGGGCTTTCGAACCTCGACTACGCGCCCATCGCCGAACTGACCGGCCGCTCGCTGCACGCGCCCGAGGTGTTCAACTGCAATGCGCCCGACACCGGCAACATGGAAGTGCTNNCCAGCTCCGACGCCACCAACATCGCCCTGCCGATCGTGCGCGACGGCGACGAGTACGTGATCACCGGCCGCAAGTGGTGGACCACCGGCGCCGGCGACCCGCGTTGCAAGATCCTGATCGTCATGGGCGTGACCGACCCGGACGCGCCACCGCACCGCCGCCAGTCCATGGTGCTGGTGCCCATGGACACGCCCGGCGTGCGCGTGGTGCGCCCGCTCACCGTGTTCGGCTACGACGACGCGCCGCAGGGCCACGTGGAGCTCTACTTCGACCAGGTGCGCGTGCCGGTGGCCAACCGCCTGGGCGAATCGGGCAGCGGCTTCGAAATCGCTCAGGCGCGGCTGGGGCCGGGCCGCATCCACCACTGCATGCGCCTGATCGGCCTGGCCCAGCGCGCGCTGGAAACCATGGTGGAGCGCGCGCGGCACCGCCAGGCCTTCGGCAGGCCGCTGGGCGGGCACGGCATGGCGCAGGAAGCCATCGCGCTCTCGCGCTGCGAGATCGAACAGGCGCGTCTGCTCACGCTGCAGGCGGCGGCCGCGTTGGACGCGCACGGCAACAAGGGCGCCAAGGACCTGGTCGGCATGATCAAGATCGTGGCGCCGCGCATGGCCTGCCGCGTGATCGACCGGGCCATCCAGGTGCATGGCGGCGCGGGGCTGTCGCAGGACCTGTTCCTGGCGCAGGCGTATGCGGGCGCGCGTTCCTTGCGGCTGGCGGATGGGCCGGATGAGGTGCATATCGCGGCTTTGGCGCGGTCGATGTTGAAGGGCTGATTTTTGCCACGGATTTGCACGGATGAACGCGGATAAGAGCGGAATGGGATTGCCTGAGGCGGAGCTGGCGCTCTATCTCGAAGCGCATGTGCCGGGGTTTCGGGGGCCGTTGTCGGCTTCGAAGTTCAAGGGCGGGCAGTCGAATCCGACTTACCTTATCGAGGCGGCGAGTGGGCGGACTGTGCTGCGGCGCAAGCCGTCGGGGCCGCTGCTGCCGTCGGCGCATGCGGTGGACCGGGAGTTCCGGGTGCTGCGGGCACTGCATGGCGGCGCGGTGCCGGTGGCCGAGCCGCTGCATCTGTGCACCGACGAGTCGGTGATCGGGTCGGTGTTCTACCTGATGCAGTTCGTCGAAGGCCGCGTGTTCTGGGATCCGTCGCTGCCCGAACTCGACGCCCCGGCGCGCGGGGCCACCTACGAGGCCATCATCGCCACGCTGGCGGCGCTGCACCGGGTGGACGTGGCCGCGGCGGGNNCGACAACCTGATGTTCCACCCCACCGAGCCGCGCGTGCTGGCGGTGGTGGACTGGGAGCTCAGCACCCTGGGCCACCCGCTGGCCGACCTGGGCTACTTCTGCATGGCTCTGCGGCTGCCGCGAAACCCGGCGCTGCCGGGCCTGGCGGGGCTGGACCGCGCCGCGCTGGGCATTCCCGACGAGGCGGCGCTGCTGGCGCGTTATTCCGAACTCAGCGGCCGGCCCATCCCGGCCGACTGGCCCTTCGTGCTGGCCTTCAGCTTCTTCCGGCTGGCGGCCATCGCCCAGGGCGTGGCCAAACGCGCGCTGCAGGGCAATGCCTCAAGCGAACAGGCCAGCCAGGCCGGGCGCATGACGGCGATGCTGGCCGCGCAGGTNNCTGGGCCTGGTGGGCTGGGCGGCCTTCGGCGGCGGCCCCGCCTGGGCCTACATCGGCATCGTGCCGATCCTCACCGGCACCTTCCGCATGTGCCCGCTGTATTCGCTGGTGGGCATCAACACCTGCCCGAACAAATAGGGTCCATCTCCCAAGTCAGGGACCGGCGC
>DNNT01000317.1 GCA_003497545.1 Arenimonas sp.
CAGTCCGACATCCCCGAGATCCCGGAGCTCACCTGGCTGCTCACCTGCGTGGCGGGCAAGGGCATCCTCAACCGCGCCCATGCCTACAAGGCCGCGGTGGACAAGAACCGCGAGGCGGGCGAGGACGACGATGCCGGCGTCACCGCGGGCCTGTTCATGTACCCGGTGCTGATGGCCGCCGACATCCTGATGTTCAAGGCGCACTCGGTGCCGGTGGGCCGCGACCAGATCCAGCACATCGAGATGGCGCGCGATTTCGGCGCGCGCTTCAACCATCTGTACGGCGAGCATTTCGTGCTGCCGGAAGCGGCGATCGAGGAGAACGTGGCCACGCTGCCCGGGCTCGACGGCCGCAAGATGAGCAAGAGCTACGACAACACCATCCCGCTGTTCGCGCCGCGCGACGAACTGCGCAAGCTGGTGTTCTCCATCCTCACCGACTCGCGCGCGCCCGGCGAACCCAAGGCCACCGAGGGCTCGGCGCTGTTCCAGCTCTACCAGGCCTTCGCCACGCCGGCCCAGGCCGCCGAGTTCGCCGAGGCCTTCACCGCCGGCATCGGCTGGGGCGAGGCCAAGCAGGCGCTGTTCGAGCTGCTCGACGCCGAACTGGCGCCGCTGCGCGAGAAGTACGAGGCGCTGATGGCCCGCCCCGACCACATCGAAGCCGTGCTGCGCGCCGGCGCCGAAAAGGCCCGCGCCATCGCCACCCCGCTGATGCTGGAGCTGCGTCGCGCCGTGGGCCTGCGCGACCTGCGCGAGCAGGCGGGCGGCAAGAAGGCGGCCAAGGCCAAGGCGGCGCTGCCGGTGTTCAAGCAGTACCGCGAGAAGGACGGGCGCTTCCACTTCAAGCTGGTGGATGCCTTCGGGCGCGAGTTGCTGGCGAGCGAAGGATTTGCGTCGCCGCGCGAGGCGGGCGAGCTCATCTCGGAGCTCAAGCGTTCCGGACCGGAGGCTTTTCAGGCACGGATGCAGCATCTGACGCTGGCCGAAGGCATCGCGCCGGCCGACGTCATCGCGGCGCTGGCCGCGTTTGCCGAGGAGGGCGCCTGATGGCCGACGTCGCCGACCTCGCGCTCATCCTGTTCCTGCCCTGGTTCTTCATCCTGGGCGCGCTGTACTGGTTCTACCCGCGCACGCTGGAGAAGACGCCGGCGCGCCGCCGCTTCGACCTGGGCATGCTGGCGGCCGCCTTCATCGCGGCCTTCATCGCCGGCCGCTGGGGTTACGCCTTCGCCGACACCAGCATCGAAGCCGGCCCGATCTGGCGCCAGGTGCTGGCCAGCCTGCTGGCCTACAAGGCCTTCCTGCTGGTGGTGGCGGTGGCCTGGGCCTGGCGCGGCATGCGCTTCCGCCGGCTGGCCTGAGGGCCCTTTCCGGGGCGGGCCCTCAGGGGTGGAACGTGGCGTTCGCGGCCGTCAGCGGCTCGCGGGCGCGCACCACGCAGAAGCGGTGGCCGGTGGGCGCCTGCAGCACGATCCAGCGGCCCTGGTTCGGGCGCGCCACCTCGCTGGCGCCCAGCGCCACCAGGCGCGCCGCTTCGGCTTCGATGTCGTCGCTTTCCACGTCCAGGTGCACGCGCGAAGGGTGCTGCACCTTCTGAACTTCAATGTGCAGGCCCACCGAACTGCCGTCGAGGCGGGCGTATTTGTCCAGGCCGTCTTCGTCCGGGTCGAGCACGGGCAGGCCCAGGGCCTGGCTCCAGAAACCGGCGGCCTCGCCCAGCGAACCGCCTTCGCAGTCGATGATGAAACCGGCCAGGCGGCTGTGGTGCGGCATCAGCGCGCCCTCTGCAGGTCGTCGAGCAGCGCGCGCAGGAAACGCGCGGCCTCGCCGCCGGTGGCGGCGCGGTGGTCGAAGGTGAGCGAGATGGGCATGATCCGGTGCGTCTCCAGCCCGCCCAGCACCGGCACCACCGCGTGGTGCAGGCGGCCGGCGCCGACGATGGCCACGCAGGGCGGCACCACTACCGGCGTGGCGTACTTGCCGGCGAATACGCCGAAGTTCGACAGCATGATGGTGTAGTCGCGCAGTTCCTCCGGCGGCAGCGTGCGGTTCTTCACGCCGTCGCGGGCGCGGTTGAGCGCGGCGCGCACCTGCAAGGCGTCCATCCGCTCGACGTTGCGCAGGTTGGCCACGAACAGGCCCTCGGCCGAATCGATGGCCACGCCCACGTCCACGCGGGCATGGCGGCGCAGCGTGCCTTCCTTCGCGTTGAGCCACGCGTTCATGGCCGGCTCGGCGGCCGAGGCCACGGCCAGGGCGCGGATCATGCGCGCCATGATGTCCTCGCCCGGAGCCCAGGCGTGGATGTCGGCGTCGTCCATCAGGGTGGTGGGCACGACTTCGGCGTGCGCGGCCGACATCGAACGCACCATGTTGCGGCGCACGCCGCGGATGGGTTCGTCGACGTCGTAGTTGGCGGGCGCGCGCGGCGCGGCCGGTGCGGCGGTGGCCGGGCGGGCGGCGGGCATCGGCGCGGGGCGCGCGGCCGGCGCCGATGCCGGCGGTGGCGCGACGCCCAGCGCGGCGCTGCCCGCCGCGGCGGCCTGCTTCACGTCGGCCATCGTCACCACGCCGTCGGCGCCGGTGGGGCGCACGCGCGACAGGTCGACCTTGAGCTTCTTCGCCAGCGCGCGCACGGCGGGCATGGCCTTCACGCCGCCCACGGCCACGGCCTGTTCGCTGCGCACGGCGTCGGAGCTTTGCATGGCGCCGACCACGGTGCCGGCGTCCGGGGACTTGGCGGGTTGCTCGCGGATCTCGCCGCCTTCGTCCGAGGCGATGACGGTGAGGTCATCGCCGTCGTCGCGCGAGGGTTCGTCGGGCACGGGCCGGCCGGCGCCCTTGTGGCCGTGCGAATGGCCGGTGTCCTGGGCTTCGGCGCGCTGCGGCAGCGACGGGTCGAGCTCCACTTCCACGAGCCAGTGGCCGGTCTCGATCACGTCGCCGGCGGCGCCGGCCAGGCGCGTGACCCTGCCGGAGTAGGGCGAAGGCACCTCGACCACGGCCTTGGCAGTTTCCATCGACACCAGCGGCTCGTCGAGCTTCACCACGTCGCCGACCTTGACCAGCCACTCGACGATCTCGGCATCGGGCAGGCCTTCGCCGAGGTCGGGCAGCAGGAACAGCTTCTTCTCGCTCATGGGGTTTCCTCAGCCCGCCGCCAGCGTGCGCTTGGCCGCCGCGACGATCTTGTCCACGCTCGGCAGGTACTTCATCTCGAGGCGGAACAGGGGGATGTGGGTGTCGTAGCCGGTGACGCGTTCCACCGGCGCCAGCAGGTCGTACATGGACTGCTCGGCCAGGCGCGCGGCGATCTCGGCGCCGAAGCCGGCGGTGCGCGCGGCCTCGTGCACGATCACGCAGCGGCCGGTCTTGCCGACCGATTCGCGGATGGTGTCGAAGTCCAGCGGCTTGAGCGTGGCCACGTCGATGACCTCGGCGCTGATGCCTTCCTTCTCCAGCGCCTCGGCGGCTTCCAGCGTCTCCTTCACCTGCGCGCCCCAGGTGACCAGGGTCACGTCGGCACCGTCGCGGAGCACGAAGCACACGTCCAGCGGCAGCGCCTCGCCGTCGTCGGGCACCTCCTCCTTGTACTGGCGGTAGATGCGCTTGGGCTCCATGAACACGACCGGGTCCGGGTCGCGGATGGACGCCAGCAGCAGGCCGTAGGCGCGCTGCGGCGAGCTGGGCATGACCACGCGCAGGCCCGGGACGTTGGTGAAGATGGCTTCGTTGGCCTCGCTGTGGTGCTCGGGTGCGCGGATGCCGCCGCCCCAGGGCACGCGCAGCACCATCGGGCAGGTGAGCCGGCCGCGGGTGCGGTAGCGGAAGCGCGCGGCGTGGCAGACGATGTGGTCCACCATCGGGTACATGAAGCCGTCGAACTGCGCCTCGGCCACGGGCTTCATGCCCTGCGAGGCCAGGCCGACGGTGAGGCCGGCGATGGTGGTTTCGTCCAGCGGCGTGTCGAGCACGCGCTGGTCGCCGAAGNNCATATTTCTGTTGCAGCCCGGCGGTGGCGCGGAACACGCCGCCGTTCACGCCCACGTCCTCGCCCAGCACCAGCACGGTGTCGTCGTGGGCCATTTCCCAGGCCAGGGCCTGGGTGATGGCTTCGATCAGGGTGATGGCGGCCATCTCAGCGGCCCTCCCACTTGATCGCGTCGGCGCGCTGCGCCTCGTAGTCGGCCGGGAGCTCGGCGTAGAGGTAGTCGAACATGGCTTCCACCGGCTGCACCTTGGTTTCGAGGTAGGCGTTGACCTCCTCGTCCACGCGCTTGCCGCACTCCTCCTTCCAGGCCGCTTCCTCGGCCTCGCTCCACAAGCCTTCGTTGATCAGGAAGGTGCGCAGGCGCGACATCGGTTCGCGTTCCCAGGCGGCCTTCACCTCGGCGTCGTCGCGGTAGCGGCGGGCGTCGTCGGCGGTGGTGTGGTCGGACAGGCGGTAGGTGACCAGCTCCAGCACCGAGNNCCGCCGTGGCCGTTGCGGGCCCGCTTGAGCGCGTGGTCCATGGCGGCGCGCACGGCGATGATGTCGTTGCCGTCCACCTGCACGCAGTCCAGGCCGCCGGCCAGGCCCTTCTGGGCCAGGGTCTTGGCGCCGGTCTGGGCATTGCGCGGCACCGAGATCGCCCACTGGTTGTTGATGATGCACAGCACGAAGGGCAGCGAATACGCGCCGGCCGAGTTGATGGCGGCGTAGGTGTCGGTCTTGGAGCTGCCGCCGTCGCCGACGCAGGTGACCGCCACCCGCGGTTCGCCGCGCAGCTTGAAGGCCAGCGCGGCGCCGGCCGCGTGCAGGCACTGGGTGGCGATGGGCACGCACCAGGGGTAGTCGTGCGGCGGGCCGGAGAAGTCGTTGCCGCGTTCGTCGCCGCCCCAGTACATGAGCACGTCGCGCGGTTTCACGCCGCGCATGAACTGGGCACCGTACTCGCGGTAGCTCGGCGCGAACACGTCGTCGTACTGCATGGCGCTGCCGATGCCGATGTGCGCCGCCTCGTGGCCCAGGCAGCTGGCGTAGGTGCCCAGCTTGCCGGTGCGCTGCAGCGCCACCGCCTTGGTGTCGAAGGTGCGCACCAGCAGCATCTGCTTGAACAGCTCGACCAGGTTGCGGCGGTCGCGGGCGAATTCGGGCAGGTCCTCGCGGACCAGGCGGCCGTCCTGGCCAAGGTATTGCAGGTATTCGATCTCGAAGGTGGCGACGGTGCTCATTCGGGCCTCCCGGGCAGGAGGGTTTGATATCAGCCCCGGGCCGCCGAACGCAAGCGAGGTCGCCGCCGCGGCCACAAAAAAGGAAACCCCGCCGAAGCGGGGTTTCCGGGAACAGCCTTTGCGTGGTGGCTTAGCGGCTGACGGGCATCTTCAGCGCTTCGCGGTCGTTGGCGGCGTTGGTGTCCACCGACAGCGACTCGGCCCAGCCCAGGATGTCCAGGCGGCTGATGCGCACCGGCTGCACCAGGGTGATGCCCATCTCCATCACCTGCAGGTCGCCCGGCAGCAGGCCGCCGCCGACGCGGCAGGTCACCAGCGTCAGCACCTGCACCGGGGTCTTGGTGCAGGTCCAGTTGCCCGGGGGCAGCAGCTCGATCTCGGCCGGGCGGGCCTGGACCATCAGGCTGACCGTCGGCGCCACCAGCGCCTCCGGGCCCAGGTTGGACAGGTTGACCATGACCACGTTGCGCTCGGCCGCACGGATGGCCTTGTTCAGCGGCTCGAGGTCGAGCCACAGGTCGGCCTCGCGGCTGTTGCTCTTGGACAGGTACAGCACCACCGGGTCGTGGTCGGACACGCGCAGCGGCACTTCGTCGTCGCCGTAGTTGTCCACGCCGAAGTCGGCGTTGATGCGCGCGTGTTCGGTGCGCAGGCCCGGGAAGGCGCGCAGCAGGGACTGGTTCACCAGCAGGTGGTCCAGCGTCTGCGCATTGCCTTCGAACGAGAACGAGTAGCGCTCGGCGGCCGGCGACAGCGAAGCCGTGTTGGTCAGCGGCACGCTGAGCGGGCTGGCGGCGTACTGCAGCACCTCATCATTGGCCGCTTCCTGGCCGCCGATGATGCCCATCACGTCCACGTAGCCGTCGTTGAACTCGAAGGCGTTGAAGTCGCCCAGCAGCACGATGCGCTCGGACGGGTTGGCCTGCTGGAACTGCTCGACCAGGTTGGCGGTGTAGACCGCCTGCAGGGCGCGCTTGGTGCGGCGGCGGTCGCCCGTGGTCGGGTAGCCGTTCGAACCCGGGTCGAGCGAGTTGATGTCGATCAGCGACAGCAGGTGGTTGCCGATCACCGTCACCGGCTCGCGGCTGCCGTCGGCGCCGTTCATCACCGCGCGCAGCACCAGCGGCGGGCGGTCGTGCAGGATCGAGGTGGTGCTGTTGGGGTTGGTGATCAGCTCGTTCTTGCCGTACTGGACGACCTCCAGCACCTCGACGCGCGGCACCGACGCCCGCACCTCGGCCGTGCTGACCAGGAAGCCGATGTTGATCTTGCCGACGTCGTTGCCCTCGACCAGGTAGGCCACGTACTGCGGGTTGCGCGCGCAGGTGCCCGGGACGTTGGTGTTGATGGCATCGGCCAGGCGGGTCAGGGCATTGAGGTTCTCCACCTCGACCACGCCCAGGATGTCCGGCGTCTTGACGTATTCACAGATCGCGCGGGCGGTCTTGGCCACGCGGCGCTCGAAGGCGAGCGTGGTGAGCACGGTATCGCCGCCGGCGTCGTTCACGTCGTCGTAGAAGCGCAGCAGGTTGAAGCCGGCGATGGTGAATTCCGACGCGGCCGGGTCGGCCACGGCGGTCGGCACGGCGCCGCCCTCGACGACCACCGGCGCGCCCGGGTCGGGCAGCAGGGTGTAGGTGCCGAAGCCGTAGTCGAGCACGCCCACCAGGCCGGTCACGACCGCCTGGGCGTCGAGCGCGATGATCGGCGCGCCGACCTGGCCGGTGCTCTGCACGCGGATGCGCTCGGGGTTGGTGTCGAACACCGGGGTGTTGGCCGGGATGCCCGGGGTGACGTCGAGCGCGCCCACGCCTTCCTCGCGGAACGGACGGGCCACGCCTTCGACCACGCCCCAGAAGTTGCCGTTGGCTTCCGACAGGGCGTCGTTCTCGTCGATGAAGCCTTCGCCCGGGGCGGTGGCGACCAGGCGGGCGATGCTGACGCGCATGCCCTCGAGGCGCTCGAGGGTGTCCACCGGAGCGTCCGGGTTGGCCAGGTCGGCGGTGATCTCGACCGCGGCCGGCAGCAGGTTGCCGGACGACACCAGCGACGCCACGGTGCTGTTGGTCAGTTCGGTCAGCGGCTGCTGGTGCGGGTTCGAGGACGGGGTGTACTCGGCCACCGTGCCGGTCACTTCCAGCAGGTTGCCGACCACGGCCTGGGCCGGCACGTTGCCGTTGCCGGTGAAGACGTAGATGCCCTGCGAGGTCAGCGGGTCGGCGTCGGCCTCGGCGTCCGGGGTCTGCAGGTAATAGCCGGCGGTGCGCACGGCGGTGACGATGCCGCGGGTGATCACCTGCTGGCCGGCCAGCGGCGAGTTGCGGCCCGTGCCCTGGATCTGGTGGATCGCGGCGCTCTGGACGACGTTGACCGAGGTGGTCGCGCTGTCGTTGGCGTCGTTGGTGTCCTCGACCGGCGGGGCGCCGGTGACGGTGAACTCCAGCGGACCGGTGGCGTCGGCGGCGACGTTGTAGGTCAGCGTCAGGGTGATTGAGCTGCCGGCGGGCAGGGCGACGCTGCATTCCACCGTAATGCTGACGCTGCAGCTGGCGCTGGGCTCGCCCACGAGGTCAATGAACGCGCCAGTGACGAACGTGGTGCCGGCCGGCTGGGGCTGCGTCGAGATCACGGTGGGGAGATCGACCTGGCCCACGTTGCTGAACACCGTGGAGACCACCAGTTGCCCGCCCTGGCCCACCGGGTTCGGCGTGGCGCTGATGGCCACGCTGTAATCGGGCGCCGGCGCGGCCGCGGCGGCGGTGATCGAGAAGTCGTCCACCGCCAGGCCATCGTCGGCGCCGGAAGCGTTGAGGTCGGTCCAGCGCACGCAGAAGCCGGCGCCGTTGGCGAGGGACAGGCCTTCGATGGTGGCGGCCACCGCCGTGCGGTTGGCCACGTCGTTGCCGTTCTTGGCGCCGGTGGTGGCGGTGTTGGGCGTGCTGAAGTCCAGCGCGTCCGCGTTCACCCAGGTGCCGTTGTTCAGTGCGGTGGCATCGACGCTGTACTGGAAGTCCAGGCGGTCGGTGCGGGCCGCGGTGCCCAGGCGCCACTGCTCGCCCGTGTAGGCGACGTCAAGCTCGGTGACCGTGCTGCCGGTGTCGTTGCTGAAGCAGGCGCCGAAAACCGGGATCAGGGTGCCGCTCTGCAGGCCGCCGAGGGCCCGGTCGGTGGTGCCGGCCGCGCCGTAGCTGTAGGTGTCGCCGGTGTTGCTGGCGCCGGTGTCCACGGCGTACTGCTCGTTGTCGCGGGCACCGCCGCCGGTCTCGGTCATCAGCCAGCCGGCCGGCAGGGTGGCATTGGTGGTCGAACCCGCCGTGTTCGACAGCGAGTAGAAATCCTGGGTGTAGGCGCCCCCCGTCAGGGAGATTGCCTGGGCCGAAGCCGCACCGGCGGCCAGCGACAGGACGAGCAGCAGCGAACCGCGCAGCGCGGTGGACATGGGTGGAACTCCCCTGGCTATGACGGCGGCACGAACCGCCCGAAAGGGCGCGAGTCTAGCCTGAACGGCATTGCAATGGCATGACGCCCCGCCGCAGCCGTGTCCTGCCGGGGGGGATGGGGTAGGCTTTTGCCTTCACATCGCCTTCGCGTCTTCCCAGGCCCATGCCCCAGACCCCCAACCAGCGCGCCCTCGAGCAGGGCATCACCACCGACCTGAAGGACCGCCTGACCTACGGTGGCTACCTGCAGCTCGACACCCTGCTCTCGGCCCAGAAGCCGCTGTCGGACCCGCCCCACCACGACGAGATGCTGTTCATCGTCCAGCACCACGTGTCCGAGCTGTGGCTCAAGCTGGTCATCCACGAGCTCCGGGCCGCCCTGGGCTGCCTGCAGCGCGACCAGCTCGACCCGATGCAGAAGATCCTGGCCCGGGTGAAGCAGGTGCAGCGCCAGCTGACCGAAATGTGGTCGGTGCTCGAAACCCTCACCCCGGCCGACTACCTGCAGTTCCGCGAGGTCCTGGGCCCGGCCTCGGGCTTCCAGTCCCTGCAGTACCGGCTGGTGGAGTTCCTGCTCGGCAACAAGAACGCCGACATGGTGAAGGTCTTCGCCCACGACCCGGCCGCCACCGCCGAGCTCGAGGCGGTGCTGCACGCCCCCAGCCTGTACGACGAATTCCTGCGCCACCTGCACCGCCGGGGTTACGCCGTCCCGGCCGGCTGCGTCGAGCGCGACTGGTCGAAGCCGCACGTGCGCGAACCGGGCCTGATCCCGGTGTTCAAGCGCATCTACGAGGACACCGACGCCCACTGGGAGGCTTATGCCACCTGCGAGCAGCTGGTGGACGTGGAGGCCAGCTTCCAGTTCTGGCGCTTCCGGCACATGAAGACGGTGGAGCGCATCATCGGCTACCGCCGCGGCACCGGCGGCAGTTCGGGCGTGGGCTTCCTGAAGCAGGCCCTGGACCTGACCTTCTTCCCGGAGCTGTTCGAGGTCCGCACGGTGCTCGGCACCCCGGATTGACGCGCCGGGCGCGCCAGGGCTGGTAGGCTCCGGGGTCCTGTTCGAAGCGAGGGACCCCGATGAACACCGTCACCGCCGCGCCCAAGGGCTGGATCGTGCGCGCGCTCGACCTGGTCGAGCGCCTGGGCAACAAGCTGCCCGACCCCGCCGTGCTGTTCCTGCTGCTGATGGTGGCCACCTGGGCGGTGTCCTGGGTGCTCTCGGGCGTCAGCTTCGAGGCGCTGGACCCGCGCACCGGCCAGCCGATCGCGGTGAAGAACCTGCTGGCGGGCGCCTCGCTCACCGGCTTCATGGCCGCCATGGTCAACACCTTCGTCACCTTCCCGCCGCTGGGCGTGGTGCTGGTGGCCATGCTGGGCCTGGGCGTGGCCGAGCACACCGGCTTCATCTCGGCCGCGCTGCGCGCCGCGCTCACGGTGACCCCGCGTTTGCTGCTGACCCCGGCCCTGATCGCCGTGGGCATCCTCAGCCACGTGGCGGTGGACGCCGGCTACGTGCTGGTGATCCCGCTGGGCGCGGTCATTTTCTACGCCGCCGGCCGGCACCCGCTGGCGGGCATCGCGGCGGCGTTCGCGGGCGTGTCGGGCGGTTTCTCGGCCACGCTGTTCGTGCCGTCCAGCCTCGACCCGATGCTGTCGGGCCTCACCCAGGCCGCGGCCCACCTCACCGACCCGGCCGTGGTGGTGAACCCGCTCAACAACTACTTCTTCACCACCGCCTCGAGCTTCCTGATCATGGCGGTGGGCTGGTTCCTGACCGACAGGGTGATCGAGCCGCGCCTGCGCAACGTGCCGGTGGACGGCGATCCGGCGCAGATGCCGCGCCTGGACCCGCTGGCGGCGGACGAGAAGCGCGGCCTGCGCTGGTCGGTGCTGGCCATGGCGGTGCTGGGCGGCCTGTTCCTGGCCACGGTGCTGCCGGGCGGTTCGCCCTGGCGCGCGCCGGAAGGCACGCCGCTGCTCGAGGGCCAGAGCGACCTGCTGGTGGCGCAGGCGCCGCTGATGCAGTCGATCGTGCCGCTGATCTTCATCTTCTTCCTGGTGCCGGGCGTGGTGTACGGCGTGGTGTCGGGCAGCGTGAAGAACCACCGCGACGTGGTCCAGGGCATGGCCAAGGCCATGTCGGGCATGGGCTATTACGTGGTGATGGCGTTCTTCTGCGCCCAGTTCATCTACGCCTTCGGCCAGTCCAACCTGGGCGCGCTGCTGGCCATCGAGGGCGCCAACGGCCTGCGTGCGCTGGGCCTGCCGCTGGGCGTGACCCTGGTGGGCATCATCCTGCTGACCTCGTCGGTGAACCTGCTGATCGGCTCGGCCTCGGCCAAGTGGGCGCTGATCGGCGCGGTGATGGTGCCGATGCTGATGGAGCTGGGCGTCTCGCCCGACCTCACCCAGGCCGCCTACCGCGTGGGTGATTCGTCCTCGAACATCATCACGCCGCTGTTGCCGTATTTCCCGCTGATCGTGGTGTTCTGCCAGAAGTACGTGAAGTCGGCCGGCATCGGCACCCTGGTGGCGCTGATGCTGCCCTTCACCGTGACCCTGCTGGTGGTGTGGACGGCCTTCCTGCTGGGCTTCTGGGCCCTGGACATCCCGCTGGGAGTGGGCGCCAGCTTCGATTACACGCCACCCGCGCGCTGATCCCCCGGCCCGCCCCGGTTTGACGGGGCGGGGCCGCTCCGGTTACACCTTGCCGGCCCCGCGGCGGCCGCCTCGTGCCCGCCGTGGGCGCCAAAACCACCATAACAATGAATCACCAGGGGAGAGACCGCATGAGCGGAGCACCGAACCAAGCCGCGGCCGCCGTGCCCGAATACAAGCAGCTCATGGGCCATCCAAGGCCCCTGTGGATGCTGTTCATGACCGAATTCTGGGAGCGCTTCGCCTTCTACGGCATGCGCTGGGCCCTTGCCCTGTACATCGTCGCCCAGTTCTACCAGGGCGACAGCGCCGGCGAAGCGCCGGCCAGCCGCCTGTATGGCGCCTACCTGGCGCTGGTCTACGCGGCGGCCCTGTTCGGTGGTTACGTCGCCGACAAGGTGATCGGCTACCAGCGCTCGATCCTGCTGGGCGCGGTGATCATGGCCTCGGGCCTGTTCCTGATCATGCTGCCCGACGAACAGCTGTTCAAACTCGGCCTGGCCACCATCATCGTCGGCAACGGCCTGTTCAAGCCCAACATCTCGACGATGGTGGGCCAGCTCTACGCCACCGGCGACGACCGCCGCGACTCCGGCTTCACCTTGTTCTACATGGGCATCAACCTCGGCGCGATGATCGCCCCGTGGCTGACCGGCCTGCTGGCCGAGCGCATCATGGGCGGCAGCCCGGCCATGCCGGCCTACAAGGTCGTGTTCCTGGTCTCGGGCATCGGCATGGTGATCAGCCTGATCTGGTTCTGGTTCGGCCGCAGCCAGCTGCAGGGCGTGGGCCGGCCGATGGAAGGCGCCGAGGGCAAGGGCCGCGTGCTGGTGACCGCGATCTGCGCGCTGGTGGCGATCCCGGTGGTCTACTTCCTGCTCTCGATCGGCGCCGGCGCGCTGCAGTGGATCCTGTCGGCGCTGTTCGTCGGCCTGTGCGTGCTGATCCTGCGCGAAGGCTTCAAGGACGGCGCGGTGCGTCGCGACATGGCCATCGCCATGCTGATCATCTTCGTGTTCAACGTGCTGTTCTGGTGCTTCTTCGAGCAGGCCGGCAGCTCGTTCAACTTCCTGGCGCAGAACATCGTCGACCGCGACCTCGGCGGCTGGATCTTCCCGGTGGGCTGGTTCCAGTCGGTGAACTCGCTGGCCATCATCACGCTGGCGCCGGTGCTGGCCTGGCTGTGGGTGAAGATGGGCCGCCACAATCCGTCCATCCCGCGCAAGTTCGGCCTGGGCCTGATCTTCAACGGCCTGGCCTTCCTGCTGCTGATGCTGGCCCTGTCCACCATGGTCGACCCGGCCACCCTGAAGATCCCGTTCTGGACCCTGTTCATGGTCTACGTGATCCAGTCGGTGGGCGAGCTGTGCCTGTCGCCGATCGGCCTGTCGATGGTGACCAAGCTGGCGCCGGTGCGCCTGGTCGGCTTCGGCATGGGCGGCTGGTTCCTGTCCACCGCCATCGGCAACAACCTGTCGGGCATCTTCGCCAGCCACGTCAGCGGCGAGGGCGGCATGAGCGTGGAGTCGGCCCTGTCGGGTTACACCTTCGGCTTCTGGGCGCTGGTGATCCCGGGCGTGCTGCTGTTCCTGATCGCCCCGCTGATCAACAAGCTGATGCACGGCGTGAAGTAAGCGCCGCGACATCGCTGCAAATGGAAACGGCGGCCTCCGGGCCGCCGTTTTTTTGGTTCTTCACCCAAGTCAGGGACCGGCGCCGTCGCCACGGCGGAAGCGACCCTCGCCTTCGCGGTGGGGCCGGCGCCAGGTCGGAGGCCAGCGAAGAACCGCCCAGGCCATCTCGGTTTTGGGAGAACAACCCTTTTTCGGGGATTACTCGGGGCGGGTGGCCAGCTCGAGCTCTTCCATCCGGGTCAGCAGGCGGTCCAGGGCGGCGCGCTCGTCCGGGGCCAGGCCCTCGAGCAGGCGGCGCTGGTAGGCCAGGGCCATGGGCGCCACTTCGTCGTAGATGGCGCGGCCGGCCGGGCTCAGGCGCAGCATGGAATGGCGGCGGTCGTCGCGCCGCACCTGGCGCTCGATGCGGCCGGCGGCCTGCAGCGAGGCGATGGCCCGGCTCACGGCCACCTTGTCCATGGCGGTGCGCTCGGCCACTTCCCGGGCCGGGATGTCGTGGTGCCGGCCCAGCACGGCCAGCACCCGCCATTCGGTGATGCCCAGGCCGAAACGGTCGGCGTAAAGCCGGGCGATGTCCTGGCTGATGCGGTTCGACAGCACCGACAGCCGGTAGGGCAGGAAGTGCTCCAGGTCGAGGATGTCCCGGTCGGGCATGCGGCGCCGCGCCTTGCAAGTGGTTTCAAATGAAACTATAACGGCGGCCTTCCCCTTGCAAGCCGCTCCCACCGGAGGACCGCCCATGAACGCCCAGCCCCAGGCCCACGCCCCGAACCTTGGCATCACGCCCACCACCTTCGAAAACCCGATGGGCATCAACGGCTTCGAGTTCGTCGAGTTCGCCGCGCCCGCCGGCCACGGACCGGCCATGGCCGACTACCTCGGCAAGCTCGGCTTCACCGCCGTGGCGCGGCACAAGTCGCGCCCGGTCACGCTGTTCCGGCAGGGCACCATCAACTTCCTGCTCAACGAATCGCAGGGTTCGTTTGCCGCGGACTTCGCCGCCCAGCACGGCCCTTCGGCCTGCGGCTTCGCCATCCGCTTCCGCAAGCCCTCGGCCGAGGTGCTGGCGCACGTGCTGGCCAACGGCGGCGAGAAGATCGACCACCTGGCCGACACCCGCGCGGTGGACGCGCCGGTGATCAAGGGCATCGGCGACTGCATGCTGTACCTGGTCGACGACGGCCGCGAGGACCTGTACGCCGACTACGAGCCGCTGCCGGGCGTGGACCAGGCGCCGGTCGGCTTCGGCCTGACCTTCATCGACCACCTCACCCACAACCTGTTCGTGGGCAACATGCAGAAGTGGTCGGACTACTACGAGAAGCTGTTCAACTTCCGCGAGATCCGCTACTTCGACATCAAGGGCGCCAAGACCGGCCTGCTGTCGAAGGCCATGACCGCGCCGGACGGCATCGTGCGCATCCCGCTCAACGAGTCGAGCGACGAGAAGAGCCAGATCAACGAATACCTGCGCGAATACAAGGGCGAGGGCATCCAGCACATCGCCCTGTTCACCGACAACATCTACGACACCGTGGAAGCCATGCGCGCCCGCGGCGTCGAGTTCCTGGACACGCCCGACACCTACTTCGACGTGATCGACCAGCGCGTGCCCGGCCACGGCGAAGACGTGCCGCGCCTGGCCCGCAACAAGATCCTGATCGACGCCGACCCGGAAACCAAGCAGCGCAAGCTGCTGCAGATCTTCACCCAGAACNNGGCCCGATCTTCTTCGAGATCATCCAGCGCAAGGGCAACGAGGGCTTCGGCGAGGGCAACTTCCAGGCCCTGTTCGAATCCATCGAACGCGACCAGATGCGCCGCGGCGTGCTGTAAGGGCCACAAACCACGAGACCCGACGATGAGCCTGAAGTACCTGAGTGGGTTTGGGAACGAGTTTGCGACCGAGGCGCTGCCGGGGGCCTTGCCCGAAGGGCGGAACTCGCCGCAGCGCTGCCCGTACGGGCTGTACAACGAGCAGATCAGCGGCACCGCCTTCACCGCGCCGCGGCACAGCAACCGCCGCACGTGGATGTACCGCATCCGGCCGGCGGCCATGCACGGGCCGTTCGAGCCGATGGCGCACGCCACGTTCCACGGTGATTTCGGCCAGGGTCCGGTCACGCCCGACCAGCTGCGCTGGAACCCGCTGCCGATGCCGGTGGCGCCCACCGACTGGCTCGACGGCCTGTACACCATGGCCGGCAACGGCGGCCCGTCCGCCGGTGGCCTGGGCGTGCACCTGTACGCCGCCAACGCCGACATGCAGGGCCGCTTCTTCTATGACGCCGACGGCGAACTGTTGATCGTGCCGCAGCAGGGCCGGCTGCGCATCGCCACCGAACTGGGCGTGCTGGAAGTGGAACCGCAGGAGATCGCGCTGATCCCGCGCGGCATCCGCTTCAGCATCTCGCTGCCCGACGGCCAGGCGCGCGGCTACGTCTGCGAGAACTTCGGCGCCATGTTCAAGCTGCCCGACCTGGGCCCCATCGGCAGCAACGGCCTGGCCAACCCGCGTGATTTCCTCACGCCGGTGGCCGCCTACGAAGACCGCGAGGGCGACTTCGAGCTGGTGGCCAAGTTCCAGGGTGGCCTGTGGCGCGCCGGCATCGGCCACAGCCCGCTGGACGTGGTGGCCTGGCACGGCAACTACGCGCCCAGCAAGTACGACCTGCGCCGCTTCAACACCATCGGCTCGATCAGCTACGACCACCCGGACCCGTCGATCTTCCTGGTGCTGCATTCGCCCAGCGACAGCGAGGGCGTGAGCAACATCGACTTCGTGATCTTCCCGCCGCGCTGGCTGGTGGCCCAGGACACCTTCCGGCCGCCCTGGTTCCACCGCAACATCGCCAGCGAGTTCATGGGACTGGTGCACGGCGCCTACGACGCCAAGGCGGAAGGTTTCGTGCCCGGCGGCAGTTCGCTGCACAATTCGATGACGGGCCACGGCCCGGACGCCGCCACCTTCGACAAGGCCACCACGGCCGACCTGTCCAAGCCCGACGTGATCACCGACACCATGGCCTTCATGTTCGAGTCGCGGCACGTGATCCGCCCGACCGCGCAGGCGCTCGCCGCCGGCCATCGCCAGGCCACCTACCAGAAGTGCTGGCAGGGCCTGGCCCGGAATTTCGACCCGAGCCGCCGCGGCTGAGCCGCGCGGCCCACAGGAGCAAGCAATGAAACTGGGTTCCCTCAAGGAAGGCGGCCGCGACGGCACGCTGGTGGTCGTTTCCAAGGACCTCGCGCGGGCGGTGAAGGCCACCGGCATCGCGCCCACCATGCAGCGGGCGCTGGAAGACTGGTCCAACGCCGCGCCGCGCCTGAACGCGGTTTACGAGGCGCTCGAGGCCGGCACGCCGGAAACCATCAACGGCGAACCGGTGTTCGCCGTGGACTTCGCCCAGCTGGCCGCGCCGCTGCCGCGCGCCTATGAATTCGTCGACGGCAGCGCCTACCTGCCGCACGTGGCGCGCGTGCGCAAGGCGCGCGGCGCCGAGGTGCCCGAAAGCTTCTACACCGACCCGCTGATGTACCAGGCGGTCAGCGCCGGCTTCTATGGCCCGCGCGACCCGGTGCTGGTGGCCGACGAGGCCTACGGCATCGACCTGGAGGCCGAAGTGGTCGTGGTCACCGACGACGTGCCCCAGGGCGCCACGCCGGCGCAGGCGGCGCAGCACATCCAGCTGGTCGGCCTGGTCAACGACGTTTCGCTGCGCAACCTGATCCCGGGCGAGCTGGCCAAGGGTTTCGGCTTCCTGCAGTCGAAGCCGCGTTCGGCGCTGAGCCCGGTGTTCGTCACCCCCGACGAGCTGGGCGAGGCCTGGCAGGGCAACAAGGTGCACCTGCCGCTGCTCACCCACATCAACGGCCAGTGGTTCGGTGCCCCCGAAGCGGGCGTGGACATGCAGTTCGACTTCGCCCAGCTGGTGGCGCACGCCGCCAAGACCCGCCCGCTCTCGGCCGGCACCATCGTCGGTTCCGGCACGGTGGCCAACGAGGACACCGGCAAGGGCGCCAGCTGCTTCGCC
>DNNT01000113.1 GCA_003497545.1 Arenimonas sp.
CCGAGCAGCAGGCACGCCTGTTCCGGCGCTTCGAGCCGGGCCAGCCGGCGTCGGGCGACGGGCGTTACGGCGGCAGCGGGCTGGGCCTGGCCATCAGCCAGGAACTGGCCGCGGCCATGGGTGGCTCCATCAGCGTGCGCAGCGAACCCGGTCGCGGCGCGAGCTTCCGCGTGGAACTGCCGCTGCCCGCCGCGGACCCGCCGCCAGCGGACGAAACCGTTCCCGCGCCGGAGCCCCGTGCAGGCCGCAAGCTGCTGCTCGTCGAAGACGACCCCGTGGTGGCCGCCGTGGTCAGCGGCCTGCTGGAAGGCCAGGGGCACCGGGTGATGCACGCCGCGCACGGCCTGGCCGCGCTGTCGGAACTGCAGGCCGGCGATTTCGACCTGGCCCTGCTCGACCTCGACCTGCCGGGCCTGGACGGCTTCGAACTGGCACGCCTGCTGCGTGCCCTGGGTCGGACGCTGCCACTGCTGGCCATCACAGCGCGCGCTGACGCCGGCGCCGAGCCGCAGGCCCGCGCCGCCGGCATGGACGGTTTCCTGCGCAAGCCGGTGACCGGCGCGATGCTGGCCGAAGCGCTGGCGGCGCTGGAGCCGGGGCTGGAACCGGCGCGCGAGGCCGGCCCGTGACGAAGATCAGCCCTGGCGGCTGTGCGCGTGCACCGCGTCCACCAGCACCCGCACGTGCTCCGGGTCCATGTCCGGCGACATGCCGTGGCCCAGGTTGAACACGTGGCCGAAGCGCGAACCGCCGTTGGCCGCCGCGTAATCGTCGAGCGCGCGCGCGGCTTCGGCGCGGATGGCTTCCGGCGAGGCGTACAGCGTGGTGGGGTCGAGGTTGCCCTGCAGTGCCACGCGGCCGCCGGTGCGGCGCCGGGCTTCGCCCAGGCCCACGGTCCAGTCCACGCCCACGCCCTCGGCGCCGCTGGCGGCGAGTTCTTCCAGGTAGGGCGCGTTGCCCTTGCCGAACAAGATGAGCGGGGTGCGCCCGGCGCCCTCGCCACGCGGCAGTTCGGCGGCGATGCGCTGCAGGTAGCGCAGCGAGAATTCGCGGTACAGGTGCGGCGCCATCACGCCGCCCCAGGTGTCGAACACCTGCAGCGCCTGCGCACCGGCGGCGCGCTGCGCGGCCAGGTAGGCGATGACGGCATCGGTGGTCACTTCGAGCAGGCGGTGCAGCGCGGCCGGCTCGTTGAGCGCCATGGCCTTGATGCGGGCGAAGTTGTCGCTGCCGCCGCCTTCCACCATGTAACAGGCCAGGGTCCAGGGGCTGCCGGAGAAGCCGATCAGCGGCACCGCGCCGTCTAGCTCGCGGCGGATCAGAGACACCGCGTCCATCACGTAGCGCAGCGAACTGCCCATGTCGGGCACCGCCAGCTTCGCGATGTCGGCCGGCGTGCGCACCGGGCGTTCGAACTTCGGGCCCTCGCCCTCGGCGAAGTACAGGCCCAGGCCCATGGCGTCGGGCACGGTGAGGATGTCGGAGAACAGGATGGCGGCGTCGAGCTCGTAGCGGCGCAACGGCTGCAGCGTGACCTCGCAGGCCAACTCGGGGTTGGTGGCCAGGCCCATGAAGCTGCCGGCCTGCTTGCGGGTGGCGCGGTACTCCGGCAGGTAGCGGCCGGNNGGCGCATCAGCCACACCGGCGTGCAGTCCACGGGTTCGCGCCGCAGGGCACGCAGGAAGCGGTCGTTCTTCAGGGTCACGGTCTGGTTTCCATCAACGCGGCGCGTCGGCGCCTTGGGCGAACATCACCTGGAAGCCCTTGCGGACCTGGGCGTCGCGGGCTTTTTCGAAGGCCGAAAGCGCGGCGTCGCGCTCGAGGTACTGCTCGCGCTTGAGCTGCGCCTTGCCGCCGATCTGGCCGGTTTCGCGCAGCAGGGTCCAGCCGCCCAGCAAGTCCTGCTGCAGGATCAGCTGGACGTACTTGGGCGCTTCGCCGGCGGTGGGTTTTTGCTGTAGCAACAGGCGCATAAGGCCGCCATTGTATCGCGTGGCGCCGCGTCCTGGACTCAATCGGCCAGCACGGCCAGGATGGCGGCGGGGTCGATGCCGTCCACGACCTCGGCCTGGCCCAGGCCGCGCCACAGCACCAGCCGCAGTTCGCCCGACAGCGCCTTCTTGTCCAGGCGCATGCGCGCCAGCAGGGCCTCGGGCGACAGGCCCGGCGGCAGCGCGGTGGGCAGGCCCAGGCGCTCGAGCAGGGCCGCCAGGCGGGCGGCATCCACCCAGGGCGCGCGGCCCAGGTCGGCCGACAGCCGCGCCGCCAGCACCATGCCCACCGCCACGGCCTCGCCGTGCAGCAGGCCGCCGTAGCCCTGTTCGGTTTCGATGGCGTGGCCGAAAGTGTGGCCCAGGTTGAGCAGCATGCGTTCGCCCTGCTCGGTCTCGTCGCGGGCGACGATGCCGGCCTTGCGCGCGCAGCTGGTGGCGATGGCCTCGGCCAGCACGTCGGCGTCGCGGCTCACCAGCGCGTCTGCATTCGCTTCGAGCCAGGCGAAGAAATCAGCGTCGCCGAGCGCGCCGTACTTCACCACCTCGGCCAGGCCGGCGCGCAGTTCGCGTTCGGGCAGGGTGTCGAGCGTGGCGGTGTCGGCCAGCACGGCCGCGGGCTGGTGGAAGGCGCCGACCAGGTTCTTGCCCTGGGGCAGGTCCACCGCGGTCTTGCCGCCGACCGAACTGTCCACCATGGCCAGCAGGGTGGTCGGCAGCTGCACGAAGCGTACGCCGCGCATCCAGCAGGCCGCCGCGAAGCCGGCCAGGTCGCCCACCACGCCGCCGCCCAGGGCCAGTACGGTGGCGTCGCGGCTGGCCCCCATGGCCGCCAGCGCCGCCATCACTTCGCCGAAGCGCGCCAGCGTTTTCTCCTGCTCGCCGGGCGGAAGGACGAGCGCCTTCACGCTTTTTTCCGACAGCGCGGCCTGCACCGTGGCGAGATAGTGCGGTGCCACGTTGGCGTCGGTCACCACCAGCGCGTGCCGGCCGGGCACCAGCGCGCGCAGCGCGGCGGCGTCNNTTCGTGCACCGTGCTCATGCCGCCTCCGAGCGCTGCCAGCGGGTTTCCAGCAGCGCCTGCAGGCGGTCGGCGGCGGTGGCCACGGCCAGGCCGTCGGCGTCGAAGGCCAGGTCGGCCAGCGCGGCGTACACCGGCCCGCGCTGCACGGCCAGGGCTTCCAGCCGGGCTTGCTTGTCGGGGCCGGCCAGCAGCGGGCGGCTGCGGTCGCGCGCCAGCCGTTCAAGCTGCTGCGGCACGCTCACCTGCAGGTACACGATGAAACCGCGCTCGCGCAGGCGCTGGCGGTTTTCCTCGGCCAGCACCGCGCCGCCGCCGGTGGCCACCAGCTGGCCCTGGCCCTGCATCACTTCCGCGATCAGCGCCGTCTCTCGCGCGGGGAAGCCAGCCTCGCCCTCGCATTCGAAGATCACCGGCACCGAGGTGCCCGTGCGCTCTTCCAGGCGGTGGTCGCAGTCGACGAACTCCAGCCCCAGCCGCGCCGCCAGCTTGCGGCCGATGGACGTCTTGCCGGCGCCCATGGGGCCGATGAGCACGAGGTTGGGGGCGGGATTCATGGGGCACGATGCTAGCATCGGCCGCGTTGAACGCCGCGTGTCGGCGTCGTGCGCAGGGAGCCGGCATGGGCGGGAAAACGCAGGACGGGCCGGTGCTGGTGGCCGGCGCCGGCGACGTCGGACAGCGCCTGGCGCGACGCCTGGCCGGCGCCGGGCGAGAAACAATCACGCTGCGCCGGCGTGAAGCCGCGCCGTCACCCGGTATCCGCGCCCTGCGCGCCGACCTGGCCACCGGCGACGGCCTGGAACGGCTGCCACGCACGCTCGGCGCGCTGGTTTTCTGCGCCGCCCCCGACCNNCCGTGCGCTCTACCTCGACGGCCTGCGCCGCCTGCTCGACGCCAGCGACGCCGCGCGCGTGGTCTTCGTTTCCTCCACCGCCGTCTACGCCGAAGACGCCGGCGAATGGGTGGACGAAAGCACGCCGCCGCGCCCGCCGGCCTTCAACGGCCAGGTCCTGCTCGACACCGAAACCGCGCTGGCCGCGCACCCCGGCGGCATCACGCTGCGCCTGTCCGGCCTGTACGGCCCCGGCCGCGAATCGCTGCTGCGCCGCGCGCGCGCCGGCGAACCGGGCGGCCACCGCTGGGGCAACCGCATCCACGTCGAAGACGCGGCCGCGGCGCTGGCCCACCTGCTGGAACTCGAAACGCCGCGCGCGCTGTACCTGGGCAACGACGACCACCCCGCCCGCGACGCCGAGGTGCTGGCCTGGGTGCGCGCCTGCGAAGGCCTGCCGGCCGTCGCGCCGCTGCCCGGCCCGGATACCGGCCGCCGCGTGAACAACGCCCGCCTGCGCGCCGAAGGCTGGGCGCCGGCCTTCCCCGACTACCGGGCGGGCTACGGCCCGCTGCTGGCCCCGGGCGTATAGTCGGCCGGGCCCCATCCGGGGCCTCAATCGGAAAGGAGCGAACCATGGCTACCGTCACCAAGGTGATCGAAGTTTCCTCGTCCTCCAAGAAGAGCATCGAGGACGCCGTGCAGGGCGGCCTCAAGAAAGTCGCCAAGACCGTGAAGGGCATCAAGGGCGCGTGGGTGAACGACATCAAGGTCCTCACCAACGACGACGGCTCGGTCGCCGAATGGCGCGTGAACATGCGGGTGAGCTTCGTCGTCACCTGAACCCGGGGCCCCGGGCGCGGGACGGGGTGCGGGGCAGGGGCCTTTGGCGCGAGAATGGCGGCAACCGAAGGAGGCCCCGATGACCGCAACGCCCACCCCGCCGACCGACCCGCTGCTGGCCGAAGCGCTCGACACCTTCACCGCGCTGCTGGCCGAGGCCACCGCCGCCGGCGACCCCGAGCCCACCGCCATGACCGTGGCCACCGCCGACGCCGAGGGCCGGCCCTCGGCGCGCACGGTGCTGCTCAAGGCCTTCGACGCGCGCGGCTTCGTCTTCTACACCAACTACGACAGCCGCAAGGGCCGCCAGCTCACCGCCAACCCGCACGCCGCGCTGCTGCTGCTGTGGAAGACGCTGCGCGAGCAGGTGCAGGTGAAGGTGGAAGGCACGGTGGAGCCGGTGTCGCTGGCCGAGGCCGACGCCTATTTCGCCACCCGGCCGCGCCCCAGCCAGATTGGCGCCTGGGCCTCGCTGCAGTCGCAGACGATGCCCTCGCGCGAAACCTTCGAGCAGCGCTTCGAGGCGGTGGAGAAGAAGTTCGAGGGCCTGGACGTGCCGCGCCCGCCGCACTGGTCGGGCTTCCGCGTGGTGCCCGAGCGCATCGAATTCTGGTACGGCGCCAAGTACCGCCTGCACGAACGCCACCACTACGAGCGCGTCGACGGCGCCTGGACCAAGCGGCTGCTCTACCCGTGAGCCACGGCCCGCGCCGCATCGTCTGCCTCACCGAGGAGCCCACCGAAGTCCTGTACGCCCTGGGCGAACAGGACCGCATCGTCGGCATCAGCGGCTTCACGGTGCGGCCGCCGCGGGCGCGCAGGGAAAAGCCCAAGGTCAGCGCTTTCACTTCGGCCAAGATCGACGAGATCCTGAAGCTCGAGCCGGATTTCGTCGTCGGCTTTTCCGACATCCAGGCCGACATCGCCGCCGAGTTGGTGCGCCGCGGCGTGGAGGTGTGGATCAGCAACCACCGCAGCGTCGAGGGCATCCTCGACTACGTGCGCCGGCTGGGGGCGCTGGTGGGTGCCACTGCCGCGGCGAATGATTACGCCGATGGCCTGCAGCGCGGCCTCGATGCCATCGCCGCCGAAGCTGCCACGCTGCCGCGCCGGCCGAAGGTGTATTTCGAGGAGTGGGACGAGCCGCGCATCAGCGGCATCCGCTGGGTGGCCGAGCTGGTGCGCATTGCCGGCGGCGATGACATTTTCCCCGAGCTGGCGGCTCAGTCGCTGGCCAAATACCGCATCTTGGCCAACGACGATCAAATCATCGCGCGCGCGCCGGACATCGTGTTCGGTTCCTGGTGCGGCAAGAAGTTCCAGCCGGGCAAGGTGGCCGCTCGCCCGGGCTGGGAAAACGTGCCCGCCGTGCGCGACGGCGAACTGCACGAGGTGAAGTCGCCCATCATCCTGCAGCCCGGCCCTGCCGCGCTCACCGAGGGCGTGCAGGTGATGGCCGCCCACATCCGCGCCTGGGCCCTGGCGCGAAGCTGAACGCGGCGTTTGGCCCCGGCCGGGGCTTGTGGCATAAGTGGTTTCCCCCCACGCACCGACCGGAGAAACCCATGGCATCCAAGATCGTGGCGTTTGTGCTGTCCGTCGCCCTCGTGTTCGCTGGCACCACCTCCATCGCCAACGCGACCCTGATTTCCACCCAGCAGGCCGTGGCGGTCGATGCCCGTGCCCAGCAGGAAGCCCAGGTGCGTGAAGCCCTGGCCCGCGAAGACGTGTCGCGCATGATGGTCGAGATGGGCGTGGATCCCGCCGACGTGGATTCGCGCGTCGCCTCGCTCAGCGACGCCGAGCTGGCCGAGCTGCACGGCCAGGTCGAGCAGCTGCCGGCCGGCGGCGTGCTGGCGGTGCTGGGCCTGGTGCTGGTGGTGCTGATCGTGCTGGAACTCACCGGCACCATCGACATCTTCAAGCGCGCTTGACCGCCGAGCTGGTTTCGACGGCGCGCCGCGGCCTGCGGCGCGCCTTCGCCTTGCCCGCGCTGCTGGTCCTGGCCGGCTGCGCGGTGAATCCCCGCATCGCATTGCCCGCCGGCGACGCGATTGCGCTCGGCGGCGTGCCTTTCCACCCGCAGACCGAATACCAATGCGGCCCCGCGGCCCTGGCCGGGCTGCTGGGCGCGAGCGGCGTGGACACCTCGCCCGAGGCGTTGAAGCCGCAGGTTTACCTGCCCAAGCGCAAGGGCAGCCTGCAGGTGGAGCTGCTGGCGGCCAGCCGCCGCGCCGGCCGAATTCCCTACGTCGTGGACGGCGAACCGCAGGCTTTGCTCGACGAGCTCGCCGACGGCCGCCCGGTGCTGGTACTGCAGAACCTCTGGACGCCCAGCGTGCCGCGCTGGCACTACGCCGTGGTGGTGGGCAGCGAACCCGCGCGCAACCGCCTGCGGCTCAACACCGGCGTGGACGAAGCCAAATCCGTGCGCGCGCGCTCCTTCCTGCGTACCTGGGACTGGGCCGGCCGCTGGGGTTTCGTGGCGCTGCGCCCGGGCGAACTGCCGGCGCGCGCCGACCCGCTGCGTTACGCCGAAGCGGTGGCGGCCTTCGAACCCGTGGGCGGCGCGGCCGCCGCGCGCCTGGCCTGGGAGGCCGCGCGCACGCGCTGGCCCACGGACCCGCGCGCCTGGCTGGCGCTGGGCAACCTCGATTACGCCGCCGGCGACAAAGCCGCCGCGCTCGGCTGGTTCACGCGCGGCCTGCAAGCCGCGCCGGGCGACGCGGTGCTGGGCAACAACGCCGCCACCGTGCTGGGTGAGCTTGGCTGCGGCGATCGCGCACGCGCCCTGCTGGAACCCGTGTTGGTGGCCACGCCGCCGGATTCACCCTGGCGCGCCGCGCTGGAAAAAACCCGCGCATCGCTGCCGGAAGCCGACGCCCCCGGCTGCGCCGCGCGCTGACGCCTTGTTTCTGGTTCTTCTCCCAAGTCCGGGATGGCCTGGGCGGTTCCTAGCTGACCACCGAGCTGGCGCCGGCCCTACCGTGAAGGCGAGGGTCGATTCCCACTCAGTGGAGCCTTTATTTCGCGGGAATCGACCCTCGCCTTCACGGCGCGTCCGGTACGGGGCATCCGGTTGGCTGGACGAAAGGCCCGTGACTGCCCGCTCCGATGCTTGCGCGTCACGCCCAGGGCCAAGGCGAAGCATTTTTCTCGCGGATTACGCTGGGCTAAGTCGGTTCGGGCACTAACCACGGCGCGACCTGTCGTTCGCGTCCCTTCGGACGCGGGGTGTCGCGCCTTCGCCAGCGTGGAAGATGGCCAGTACGAACCGGCTCGCCGCCCGGCGGCGGGGGTGGGTTCGGGGCAGGCACACCGATGCCTCCGGCGCCTGATCGAAGGTTTCGGGCTTGGCGAAACGCCTTTCGCCTGAACCCCACACCCGCCGCCGGGCGGCG
>DNNT01000313.1 GCA_003497545.1 Arenimonas sp.
GACCACCCTGCTCAAGCTGCTGCTGGGCCAGCTGCAGCCCACCGCGGGTGAAATCCGCACCGGCACCAACCTCGAGGTCGCCTTCTTCGACCAGCTGCGCGGCGCGCTGCGCGAGGACTGGAACGCGCTGGACAACGTTTCCGAGGGCCGCGAGTTCATCGAAATCAACGGCGCACGCAAGCACGTGATGGGATACCTGCAGGACTTCCTGTTCAGCCCCGAGCGCGCGCTTGCGCCGATCACCAAGCTCAGCGGCGGCGAACGCAACCGCCTGCTNNACGAACCGACCAACGACCTCGACGTCGAGACGCTGGAGCTGCTGGAAGAGCTGCTGATCGACTACCCCGGCACGCTCATCCTGGTCTCGCACGACCGCGAGTTCATCGACAACGTGGTCACCAGTTCGCTGGTGATGGAAGGCAATGGCCGCGTCGGCGATTACGTCGGCGGTTACAGCGACTGGCTGCGCCAGCGCCCGATGGCGGCGCGCATCGCCGCGGCCAACGCTGCTTCGCCGCGGCTGACGCCGCAGGTGGCGCCCACGCCCAAGCCGGCCCCGGCGCCCGCGCCGGCCGCGCCGGCCAAGCGCAAGCTCAGCTACAAGGAGCAGCGCGAGCTGGACGAACTGCCGGGCCGCATCGAGGCGCTGGACGGCGAGATCGCCGCGCTCACCGCCCGCATCCAGGACCCTGCGTTCTACCGCCAGCCGGCCGAGGAAGTCACCGCCGCCAACGCCCGCCTGGCCGCCCTGCAGGCCGAGCTCGAGCAGGCCTACGCCCGCTGGCAGGCCCTGGAGTAGNNAAATGGCGGCTTCCCCGCCAGCCCAACGCCCGCCGTGAGCCAGATCAAGCAGGAAGACTTCATCCAGTCGGTCGCCGACGCGCTGCAGTACATCTCGTACTACCACCCGGTCGACTACATCCGGAACCTCGCCGCCGCTTACGAGCGCGAGCAGTCGCCGGCCGCGAAGGACGCGATCGCCCAGATCCTGATCAACTCGCGCATGTGCGCCGAGGGCCACCGCCCGATCTGCCAGGACACCGGCATCGTCACGGTCTTCCTCGAGGTCGGCATGGGCGTCACCTGGCCCGACGCCACGATGGGCATCGAGGACATGGTGAACGAGGGCGTGCGGCGCGCCTACAACCACCCCGACAACAAGCTGCGCGCCAGCGTGCTGGCCGACCCGGCCGGCAAGCGCACCAACACGAAGGACAACACCCCCGCGGTGGTGAACATGAAGATCGTCCCGGGCGACACCGTGGACGTGATCGTCGCGGCCAAGGGCGGCGGCAGCGAGGCGAAGTCGAAGTTCGCCATGCTCAATCCTTCCGATTCGATCGTGGACTGGGTGCTCAAGACCGTGCCGACCATGGGCGCCGGCTGGTGCCCGCCGGGCATGCTGGGCATCGGCATCGGCGGCACCGCCGAGAAGGCCATGCTGCTGGCGAAGGAGGCCCTGATGGAGCCCATCGACATCACCGACCTGCAGGCCCGGGGCCCGTCCAACCGCGCCGAGGAGCTGCGGCTGGAGCTGTACGAGAAGGTCAACGCGCTCGGCATCGGCGCCCAGGGCCTGGGCGGCCTGACCACCGTGCTCGACATCAAGGTCAAGGACTACCCGACCCACGCCGCCAACTTGCCGGTGGCCATGATCCCGAACTGCGCCGCCACCCGCCACGCGCACTTCACCCTCGACGGCAGCGGCCCGGTGCAGCTCGAGCCGCCCTCGCTGGAAGACTGGCCGAAGCTGACCTACGACGCCTCCAAGGGCCGCCGGGTCAACCTCGACACCGTCACCCGCGACGAGGTCGCCAGCTGGAAGCCGGGCGAGGTGCTGCTGCTGAGCGGCAAGCTGCTCACCGGCCGCGACGCCGCCCACAAGCGCATGGTGGATATGCTGGGCAAGGGCGAGGCGCTGCCGGTCGACCTGCGCGGCCGCTTCATCTATTACGTCGGCCCGGTCGACCCCGTGCGCGACGAAGTGGTGGGCCCGGCCGGCCCGACCACGGCCACCCGCATGGACAAGTTCACCGAACAGGTGCTCGACCAGACCGGCCTGATGGGCATGGTAGGCAAGGCCGAGCGCGGCCCGGCCGCCATCGAGGCCATCCGCAAGCACCGCTCGGTCTACCTGATGGCCGTCGGCGGCGCCGCCTACCTGGTGTCCAAGGCCATCAAGGCCGCCCGGGTGGTGGGTTTCGCCGACCTGGGCATGGAGGCCATCTACGAGTTCGAGGTCCTGGACATGCCGGTCACCGTGGCCGTGGACTCGGCGGGCGAGTCGGTGCACCGCACCGGCCCGCGCGAGTGGCAGTCCCGGATCGGCAAGATCCCGGTGGTCCTGGACTGAACGGGGCCACCGAAACCAGTGGCATTCCGCCCCGGAAAGGTGTAGGGTGCCCCCGACTGTGTTTGCGAAGGGTCACTGTGAATCGTGGCCTGATGCGGTAGATCCACCGATCCGCTACATCTTTTCACCTCGCTCTCCTTGCAACCCCAGTCGCGCGGCGGGATGTTCCCGTCAGCGATACTTTCTATATGTTTCAAGGAGTTAGTTATGTCGGATCGTCAGATCGGTACCGTGAAGTGGTTCAATGACGCCAAGGGCTTCGGCTTCATCAGCCGCGAGAACGGTGAGGACGTGTTCGTCCACTTCCGTTCCATCCAGGGCACCGGCTTCAAGTCCCTGCAGGAAGGCCAGAAGGTCTCCTTCAAGCTCGTCAAGGGCCAGAAGGGCATGCAGGCTGACGAAGTGCAGCCCATGTAATCCAGTCCCCACGGACTGAGCGAAGCCCCGGGTGGAAACGCCCGGGGCTTTTCTTTTGGCGCGCCGCCCATCGTATGCTTCGGGGAATCCCCTAGCATGGAAGCCGGCATGTACACCCTGTACTACTCCCCCGGCGCGGCCAGCCTGGTCGTGCACTGGCTGCTGCTCGAGATCGGCGCCAAACACGAGCTGCGCAAGCTCGACCTCGCCGCCGGCGAGCACAAGCGCCCCGAATACCTGGCGCTCAACCCCAACGGCGTGGTGCCGACCCTCCTGATCCACGGCGAACCCGTGTCGGAAGCCGCGGCCCTGGTGCTGCACCTGGCCGACGCCCATCCGAATTTCGGCCTGGCGCCCGAGCCCGGCAGCATCGAGCGGGCGCGTTATTACCAGTGGGTGCTGCACCTGGCGAACACCCTGCAGCCGGCCTTCCGCACCTGGTTCTATCCGAACGAGGCCGCGGGCGAGGCCAACGCCGAGGCGGCGAAGACGCGCGCCCGCGAACGCATCGAGGCCTGCTGGGACCATATCGAAGCGCATCTGGCCAAGCGCGGCCCCTACCTGTTGGGCCCGTCGGTGAGCGCGGCGGATTTCCTGCTGGCCATGCTGATGCGCTGGTCTCGCAACATGCCGCGCCCGGCCACCGACTGGCCGCAGCTGGGCGCGCTGGCCCACCGCATGAAGGCGCGTCCGAGCTTCCGCCTGCTCTACGAGCGCGAAGGCCTGACCGAGTGGGCCTGAGCCCGTGACGCCCGCGAGCGCCGTGCTGCTGGCCGGCGCCACCGGCCTGGTCGGCGGCGGCGTGCTGAAGCTGGCCCTGGCCGCTACGGACGGTCCGCGGGTCGTTGCCCCGGTGCGGCGGCCGTTGGCGCGCACGGATCCGCGGCTGTCGGTGCTGGCCACCGATCTTTCCGCCGGCGTGGACGCGCTGCTGCCGCAGGTGGCCGCGCTGGCGCCGCAAGTGTCGGCCTACGTCTGCTGCCTGGGCACCACGCTCAAGCAGGCCGGTTCGCGCGAGGCCTTCCTGGCCGTGGACCGCGAGCTGGTGCTGCGGCTGGGCGAAGTGGCCCGCCGGCTCGGCGCGCGCCACGCCATCCTGGTGTCGTCGGTCGGCGCCAGCGCCCAGTCGGGCAATTTCTACCTGCGGGTGAAGGGCGAGGCCGAACGCGGACTGGCCGAGCTGGGTTTCGAGCGGCTGGACCTGCTGCGCCCGGGGCTGCTGCTGGG
>DNNT01000107.1 GCA_003497545.1 Arenimonas sp.
AAGCAACGCGCGCCGGCCGGTGCGGCCGCGCGCGTCGCCCGGCCGCCTGCCGAAGGCGGCGCTGGGCATCGTGTCGCTGGGCCTGATCGTCGGCGGGTCGTGGATCTCCGGCCTGCCGATCTTCATCGCCGTGGCCTATGCCGCCATGAGCCTGATGGCGCTGGCGGCCTACGCCATCGACAAGTCGGCGGCGCAAGCGGGCCGCCGCCGCATTCCCGAAAAAACCCTGCACCTGTTCGCGCTGCTCGGCGGCTGGCCGGGCGCGCTGGTCGCGCAGCAGTGGCTGCGGCACAAGTCGGTGAAGGCCGGATTCCTGGGCGTGTTCTGGCTGACGGTGTTCGCCAACCTGGGCCTGGCCGCCTGGCTGCTTGCGCGCCGGTGAAACGACGAGGGCGCCCATCAGGCGCCCTCGTCGGGTAAAGCCGGCAGTCGACGTCAGGCCGCGGCGCGGCGCGCGATGGCCTGGGCGAAGGACTGGGTGGTGCCGGTGCCGCCGAGGTCCGGCGTCAGGTTGTCCTTGGCCGCCATGGTGTCGACGATGGCCTGGCGCAGGCGCGCAGCCTCGGCGACCTTGCCCAGGTGCTCGAGCATCTGCACCGCGCCCAGCATCAACGCCACCGGGTTGGCGATGCCCTTGCCGGCGATGTCCGGCGCCGAGCCATGCACGGCCTCGAAGATGGCCGCCTCGGTGCCGATGTTGGCGCCCGGGGCCAGGCCCAGGCCGCCGACCAGGCCGGCGCAGAGGTCGGAGATGATGTCGCCGAACAGGTTGGTGGTGACGATCACGTCGAACTGCTCGGGGCGCATCACCAGCTGCATGCAGGTGTTGTCCACGATCATCTCGTTGCACTCGATGTCCGGGTACTGCTGGGCCACCTCGCGCGCCACCTTCAGGAACAGGCCCGAGGTGGACTTGAGGATGTTGGCCTTGTGCACGATGGTGACCTTCTTGCGGCCGACGCGGCGGGCCAGGTCGAAGGCGTAGCGCACGATGCGCTCGGAGCCGCGGCGGGTGATCTTCTGGGTCAGCGTGGCGGTTTCGCCGTCGGCGGTGAGGTTCTGGCCCTCGCCGATGTAGGCACCCTCGGTGTTCTCGCGCACCGTGATCAGGTCGATGTTCTCGTAGCGCGACTTGGTGTTCGGGAAGGTGATCGCCGGACGCACGTTCGCGTACAGGTCGAAGCGCTTGCGCAGCTCGACGTTGATGGACGAGAAACCTTCGCCCACCGGCGTGGTCAGCGGGCTCTTGAGCGCCACGCGGTGCTTGTGGATGGCCTCGAGGGTGGCGGCCGGCAGCAGCTCGCCCTGGGTCTCGTACGCCTTCAGGCCGGCTTCCACGAAGTCGTACTGAAGCCCGAGCTTCATCGCGTCGAGCACCGACAGGGTGGCGTCCATGATTTCCGGGCCGATGCCGTCGCCACGGATCACCGCGATCGTCTGGGTCATAAGTTCTTGTTCTTCCAATGGGTTTTCGCGACCGGGCGGCCGCGTGGGGCGCGGTATTATGCCAGAAGCCGCGCCACCCCCGCCCACTGGACCTTGGTAGGGTCCGGGGCGGGGCCGGGACTCAGTGCCCGTGTTCGGCCGGGGCCGGGGCGTGCGCGCCCGCGCCCTCGAGCTGGTCGAGGAAATCCACGCCGCGGCGCAGGTGCGGGATCACGATGGAACCGCCCACCACCAGGGCCACGCTGAAGGCTTCGAAGAACTCGTCGCGGTTCACGCCCGCTTCCTTGCACTGGGCGATGTGGTAGCTGATGCAGTCGTCGCAGCGCAGCACCATCGAGGCCACCAGGCCCATCAGTTCCTTGGTCTTGAGGTCGAGCGCACCGGCCTTGTAGGTCTGGGTGTCGAGCGCGAAGAAGCGCCGCACCACCTGGTTGTCCTGGCCCAGGATGCGCTCGTTCATGCGCTGGCGGAATTCGGTGAATTCGCGCACGCGGTCCTTTTCGCCGGCGCTCATGCCCTGGCCTCCAGCAGCGGGGCCAGGCCGCCGGCGCGGTCCAGCGCCACCAGGTCGTCGTAACCGCCCACGTGGGTGTCGTCGATGAAGATCTGCGGCACCGAGGTGCGCTTCGCGCGGGCCAGCATTTCCTGGCGGCGCTCGAGATCCAGGTCCACGCGCACTTCTTCCCAGCTGGCGCCGCGGGACTTGAGGAAATTCTTGGCCGCCACGCAGTAGGGGCAGACGGCGGTGGTGTACATCACGACCTTGGGCACGGGGTTCCTCCGGTTTGGCCGTGCCAGTGTGGCGGCGCGCCGCCGGCATTTCCAGCCGCGCGCTGCAACGCTGAAGCGCGCGCGGCGGCCGGGTTAACGGCGGGTTCCCCCCCGGCGAACTCCCCAGCCGCTATCCTGAGCCGTCACCCGAACGGAGCCGCCGTGCGCATCCTCGCCCCCGCCGCCCTCACCCTGGCCCTCGCCCTGGCCTGCGGCGCCCGTGCGCAGGACGGCCAGCTGCCGGACATCGGCTCCTCGGCGGCGGAAATGATCGACCCGGGCACCGAGGCCGAATACGGCGCCTACCTGATCTACGAGCTGCGCCGCCTCAACCTGCTGGTCGAGGATCCGCTCATCGACGCCTGGCTGCAGGGCATGGGCTACCGCCTGGCCGCCAACAGCGACACGCCGGAGCACGGCTTCACCTTCTTCATGATGCGCGACCGGCAGATCAACGCCTTCGCCACCCTCGGCGGTTACGTCGGCATGAATGCCGGCCTGGTGCTCACGGCCGAAAACGAAGCCGAGGTCGCGGGCGTGATGGCGCACGAAGTCGCGCACGTCAGCCAGCGCCACGTGCTGCGCGCCTACGAGCGCGCGCAGAAGGACCAGGTGCCGATCATGCTGGCCATGCTGGGCGCCATCGCCGCCGCGCAGGCGGTGGGCGACAGCGGCGGCCGGGACAATTCCAGCGGCAACGCCAGCATGGCCGCGGTGGCCGGTGCGATGGCGCTGATGCAGCAGCGGCAGATCAACTACACCCGCTCGAATGAGTCCGAGGCCGACCGCATCGGCATCCAGACCCTGGCCCGCGCCGGCTACGACTCCAACGGGATGGCCGACTTCTTCGAGCGCATGCAGCGGGCCAGCCGCAGCAATTCCGGCGGTTACCAGGTGCCGGAATACCTGCGCACCCACCCCGTCACCACCACCCGCATCAGCGAAACCCGCCAGCGCGCCGGCCGCCTGCTCGAATCGCGCCCCGCCGGCGCCGCCGCCGTGCGGGCGCCCTCGCCGCTGATGCTACCCGGCAGCCTGAGCCTGGCCGGCGCCGACGACGCCCTGCCCGGCCGCGAGGACACCTTCCCCTGGGCCCGCGAGCGCCTGCGCGTGCTCAGCGCCAGCAGCGCCAGCGCCGCCGTGCTCGAATACCAGGCCCTGGCCCGCGCCCCCGGCAACCAGGTCGACGACGCCCAGCGTTACGGCCTGGCCCTGGCCCTGTCGCGCGCCGGCCGCCACGCCGAGGCCGAACGCACCCTGGCCGGCCTGGTGGAACGCCACCCCGGCGACCTGTGGCTGGAACTGGCCCAGGCCGAGGCCGCGGCCATGGCGCGCCACGACGCCCTGGCCACCGAACGCTTCGAATCCCTGCTGCGCCGCCACCCGGAAAGCCGCCCGGTGCGCCTGGCCTACTCCCAGGCCCTGGGCGAACAGGCCACGCCGGAGGCCGGCCGCCGGGCCCAGGACGTGCTGCGCCCCCTGCTGGCCGAAAGCGGCGACGATCCCCTGTTCCAGCGCAATTTCGCCCGCGCCAGCGAACTGGCCGGCGACGAGATCCGCGCCAGCGAGGCCTATGCCGAGGCCGCCTTCCTCAACGGCCGCGCGGTGGACGCCCTGAACCAGCTGGACCGGCTCAAGCAGCGCGAAGACCTCACGTATTACCAGCGCGCCCGCATCGAGGCCCGCATGGCCGCCATCACCCCGGTGGTGCTGGAAATGCGCCGCCAGGGCATCCGCGCCGAGGAACAGCGCCCCGACATGCGCTGAGGCCGCCCGGCGACCCTGTCACCAGCCAGTCACAAAAGTTTTATCTACTTGCACACAGGCCCCTCCGGTGACACGGTAAACCTGTGCAGAAACGCATCCTCATCGTTGACGACGAACCCGCCATCCGCGAGATGGTGGCCTACGCCCTGCGCAAGGCCGAGTACGAGCCGGTGCACGCCGGCGACGCCCGCGAGGCCCAGGTGGCGATCACCGAAAAGGTGCCCGACCTGATCCTGCTCGACTGGATGCTGCCCGGCAGCAGCGGCCTGGAGCTGGCCCGGCGTTGGCGCAAGGACGAACTGACCCGCGACGTGCCGATCATCATGCTCACCGCCCGCGGCGAGGAAAACGACCGCGTCTCGGGCCTCGAATCGGGCGTGGACGATTACGTGGTCAAGCCCTTCTCGGCGCGCGAACTGCTGGCGCGCATCCGCGCCGTGATGCGCCGCTCGCGCGACGACGAGGATGACGGTTCCGTGACCGTCGGCGGCCTGCGCATCGACGGCGCCGCCCACCGCGTGTTCGCCGGCGAACAGCCGGTGCATGTGGGCCCGACCGAATACCGCCTGCTGCACTTCTTCATGACCCACGCCGACCGCGTGTACACCCGCACCCAGCTGCTCGACCATGTCTGGGGCGGCAACGTCTACGTCGAGGAGCGCACCGTGGACGTGCACATCCGGCGCCTGCGCAAGGCGCTCGAGCCCTACCACCTCGACGACATGGTGCAGACCGTGCGCGGCGCCGGTTACCGCTTCTCCGCGGCGGCAGGCTGAAGGAGCGCCCGGCCGGATGAGCGTGTCCATGCTGTTGCGGCTGGCCTGGCGCCAGTCCCTGATCCGGCTGCTGCTCTATTACGCCGTCGCGCTGGGCATCGGCCTGGCCGTGGGCGAACCCTGGTGGGCGCTCGGCCTCGCCACCGCGGCCCTGGCGGCGCGAGCCTACTGGCGGCTTTACCGCGTGCTGCGTTTCCTTGACTGGCGCAAGCAGCTGCGCACCGTGGACGGCCAGGGCCTGTGGGCCGCACTGGAAACCCTGATCCACCGCCGCCAGACCGAAAACCGCACCCGCAGCCGCCGCCTGGTGCGCCTGCTGCGCGCCTACCAGCAGGCGGCCACGGCCATGCCCGACGGCGCCCTGGTCATCAACCGCCGCGACGGCCGCCTGGTCTGGTTCAACAAGACCGCGCGCCACCTGGTGGGCCTGCGCTATCCGCAGAGCCTGGGCGAACCTCTGCTTGATTTCTTCGGCGGCAGCCCGCGCGTGCGCGAGTGGCTGGCCGCCGCCCAGACCGACGAACCGCTCACCGACCTGGCCAGCCCCACCGACCCGATGGTGCGCCTGAGCCTGCGCCTGATCCCCTACTCGGCCACCCAGTGGATGCTGGTGGTGCGCGACGTCACCAAGCTGATGCGGCTCGAGCAGGTGCGCCGCGACTTCGTCGCCAACGTCTCCCACGAACTGCGCACGCCGCTGACGGTGGTGCACGGTTATCTCGACATGATCGAGCCGGAAGAGCACCCCGACCTGGCGGTGATGGTCGAGGAAATGCGCCGGCAGTCGCAGCGCATGACCCAGCTGGTGGAAGACCTGCTCACGCTGTCGCGCCTGGAGGCCCAGGAACACCTGCCCGAGGAACCGATGGCCATGGCGCCCATGCTGGTCACCCTGCGCCGCGAGGCCGAGGCCCTGAGCCAGGGCCGGCACCAGGTGAGCGTGGAGGACAAGGCCGGCTGCGACCTCACCGGATCCACCAAGGAGCTGCACAGCGCCTTCTCGAACCTGGTCAGCAACGCCGTGCGCTATACGCCCACCGGCGGCCGCATCGCCGTGCGCTTCGAGCGCACCGCCGACGGCGGCGCCCGGCTGGCGGTGCAGGACAGCGGCTACGGGATTCCCGAGCAGCACCTGCCGCGCATCACCGAGCGCTTCTACCGGGTGTCCACCAGCCGCTCGCGCGAGTCCGGCGGCACCGGCCTGGGCCTGTCCATCGTCAAGCACGTGCTCAGCCTGCACCAAGCCCGGCTGGAAGTGGAAAGCGAGGTCGGCCGCGGCAGCACCTTCGCCTGCGTGTTCGGCCCGGCCCGGGTGCGCATGCGGCAGGCGCCGGGCGAAGCCTGAGGCCGCCCGCGGCGGGAAACACGTAAAGTAGCGGCATGAGCCCCGACAGCCCCGAACCGATCGACCTGCACGCCCCCGACCTGTACCTCAACCGGGAGCTGTCGCAGCTGGAATTCAACTTCCGCGTCCTGGCCCAGGCCCGCGACCCGCGCGTGCCCCTGCTCGAGCGCCTGAAGTACCTGTGCATCAGTTGCACCAACCTCGACGAATTCTTCGAGATCCGCGCCGCCACCGTGCGCACCGCCCAACAGTTCGGCGGCCCGCTGCCGCCCGACGGCATCGCGCCGACGCGCGCGCTGGAGCTGATCCACGACAAGGCGGCGATGCTGGTCGAACAGCAGTACCGCTACTGGAACGAAACCCTGCGGCCCGAGCTCAACGCCGCCGGCATCCGCATCCTGGCGCATTCGTCCTGGAACGCGCGCCAGAAGAAGTGGCTGCACAAGTATTTCCAGGACGAACTGCTGCCGGTGCTGTCGCCGCTGGGCCTGGACCCGGTGCACCCGTTCCCGCGCATCCTCAACAAGTCGCTGAACGTGGTGGTGGTGCTGGAAGGCAAGGACGCGTTCGGGCGCAGCGGCGGCATGGCCATCGTGCGCGCGCCGCGATCGCTGCCGCGCATCATCCAGCTGCCGCCGGAAGTCTCGGGCGGCAAGCACGACTTCGTGCTGCTCTCGGCCGTGCTCACCGCCTTCGTGGACGACCTGTTCACCGGCATGAAGGTCAAGGGCGCCTACCAGTTCCGCGTCACCCGCAACTCCGAGCTGTTCGTGGACGAGGAGGAAGTGGAGAACCTGGCCAGCGCGCTCAAGGACGAACTGGCGAGCCGCGGCTTCCGCCCGGCGGTGCGGCTGGAGATCGCCGAGCACTGCCCCAAGGCCATCGTCGACACCCTGCTGCAGAACTTCGGCCTGACCGAAAACGCGGTCTACCGCATCAACGGCCCGGTCAACCTCAACCGCGTCACCCAGGTGTACGACCTGGTGGACCGGCCCGAGCTCAAGTTCCCGGCCTTCAAGCCCGGCGCCGTGGCGCTGGACGCCGACGCGCCCTTCGACACGCTGCGCCAGCGCGACGTGCTGCTGCACCACCCCTACCAGAGCTTCCAGTCGGTGCTCGACCTGCTCCAGCACGCCGCCCACGACCCGGACGTGCTGGCCATCAAGCAGACGCTCTACCGCACCGGCAAGGACAGCAAGATCATCGACCACCTGATCGCCGCCGCCCGCAACGGCAAGGACGTGACGGTGGTGGTGGAACTGCGCGCGCGCTTCGACGAAGAAGCCAACATCCGCCTCGCCGACCAGCTGCAGGAAGCCGGCGTGCAGGTGATGTACGGCGTGGTGGGCTACAAGACCCACGCCAAGATGCTGCTGATCGTGCGCCGCGAGGGCCGCCAGCTGCGTCGCTACGTGCATCTGGGCACCGGCAACTACCATTCCGGCACGGCACGCGCGTACACCGACTTCAGCCTGATGACCGCCAACCCGGAGATCGGCAACGACGTGCACCTGATCTTCCAGCAGCTGTCCGGGCTGGCCGCGCCACTCAAGCTGAGGCACCTGCTGCAATCGCCGTTTACCCTGCACAGCGGCGTGCTGGAACGCATCGAGCGCGAGGCCGCGCATGCGCGTTCCGGCAAGCCGGCGCGGATCGTCGCCAAGATGAACGCGCTCAACGAACCCACCGTGATCCGGGCGCTGTACGAGGCCTCGCAGGCCGGCGCCAAGGTCGAGCTGATCGTGCGCGGTGCCTGCTGCCTGCGCCCCGGCGTGCCGGGCGTGTCGGACAACATCACGGTGCGCTCGCTGGTGGGGCGTTTCCTCGAACACAGCCGCGTGTACTGGTTCGGCAACGACGGCAAGCCCGAGATCTACTGCTCCAGCGCCGACTGGATGGAGCGCAACCTGATGCGCCGCGTCGAAACCTGCTTCCCCCTCCTGGACCCGAAGCTGGCCGAGCGCGTGTTCGAGGAAGAGCTCGCCAACTACCTGGCCGACAACCTGCAGGCCTGGATCCTGCGCGAGGACGGCAGCTACGCGCAGGTCTCGCCGGCCGAGGGCGAGATGCCTTATTCTGCGCAGGGCGCGCTCCTGGCCAAACTCTGCGGATGACCGAATGCCGACCGACTCCCCGCCGCTGAAGGACGGAGACCTCCTGGCGGCGGTCGACCTCGGCTCCAACAGCTTCCACATGGTCGTCGCCCGCTACGTGCTGGGCCAGCTGCGCATCGTCGACCGCATCAAGGAAACCGTGCGCCTGGCTGAGGGCCTCGACGGCCGCGGCGGGCTCGACCCGGCCGTGATGCCGCGCGCGCTCGACTGCCTGGCCCGCTTCGGCCAGCGCCTACGCACCATCCCGCCGCGCCGCGTGCGCGCCATCGCCACCAACACCGTGCGCCAGCTCGCCAACCCGCAGGCCTTCCTGATGCCGGCGGAAACGGCGCTGGGCCACGGCATCGAAGTGGTCGCCGGCCGCGAGGAGGCGCGCCTGATCTACCTTGGCGTGGCGCACGGCAACCCGCCGGAACCCGGCAAGCGCCGGCTGGTGATGGACATCGGCGGCGGTTCCACCGAATTCATCATCGGCGAAGGCCTCGACGCCATCGAGCGCGAAAGCCTGCAGATGGGCTGCATCGCCACCACCCGCCGCTTCTTCGCCGACGGCAAGCTCTCGCGCAAGCGCTGGAAGGAAGCGCGCACCGAGATCACCGCCGAGTTCCAGCAGTTCGCCTCGGCCTACCGCCAGCGCGGCTGGCACGACGCCATGGGCTCGTCGGGCACCATCAAGGAAATCTGCGACATCTCGGTGAAGATGAAGCTCACCAAGGTCTCGATCACCGACGCCAGCCTCGCTGTCATCCGCGACAAGCTGCTGGAGTTCGAGACCCTCGACGCCATCCGCCTGCCCGGCCTGTCGGCCGAGCGCCGCCCCATCATCGCCGGCGGCCTGCTGGTGCTCGACGCCGCCTTCACCGAACTCGGCATCGAGCGCATGTACGTCAGCGACCACGCCATGCGCGAGGGCGTGCTCTACGACCTGATCGGCCGCGACCGCGAGGCCGACCCTCGCGAGGATTCCATCCGCGCCTTGTGCGACCGATACGGCGTGGATGCCGCCCAAGCCGCGCGCGTCGAGGCCACGGCGCTGAGCCTGTTCGACCAGGCCGAGGCGGCCTGGAACCTCGACGCCGACAACCGCCGCCAGCTGGCCTGGGCCGCGCGCATCCACGAAATCGGCCTGGCCATCGCGCACAGCCAGTACCACCAGCACGGCGCCTACCTGGTGGAACACTCGGACATCGCCGGCTTCTCGCGCACCGAACAGCAGACGCTCGCCGCGCTGGTGCGCAACCAGCGCCGCGGTTTCCACCTGCCCAGCTTCGACAAGCTGCCCGACCGCCTGGTGGCGAACGTGCAGCGCTGCGCCCTGCTGCTGCGCCTGGCCGTGCTGATGCACCGCAGCCACGACAGCGACCCGCTGCCGGTGGTGGAACTGGACGTGGACGGCGACGAACTGCTGCTGCGCCTGCCGCGCCGCTGGCTCNNCCGCCTCGACCTCGAGGGCGAGCGCGAGCAGCTGGCCGAGATCGGGCGCCGCCTGGTGCTCAAGGCCCTCTGAGCCGCTGTCACGCCGGCGCAATGGCGCCGTAACGCGGTTTCCATGCGGCACCCGCAGAGTGCAGTCCATGGACCCCCGCCTGCACATCGAACTGGTCACCGAAACCTACCCGCCCGACGTCAACGGCGTCGCGCTCACCGTGCAGTCGCTCGAACACGGCCTGCGCCGGCTCGGCTACACGGTCGGCCTGGTGCGACCCGAGCGCGAGGACGACAGCCCGCGTCCCGACGCCTCGCTGATGCTGGTGGAAGGCGCGCCGATCCCGCGCTACCCGGGCCTGCGCTTCGGCCTGCCGGCCGGCAAGCGGCTGGCGGCGCGCTGGGCGGCGCAGCGGCCGGACGCGGTCTACATCGCCACCGAGGGCCCGCTGGGCTGGTCGGCGCTGAAGGCCTGCCGACGCCTGGGCATCCCCGTGGCCACGGGTTTCCACACCCGCTTCGACGATTACGTGGGCCGCTACGGCGCCGGTTTCCTCAGCCCCTGGGTGTTCGCCTGGCTGCGCCGCTTCCACAACCGCGCCGACGCCACCCTGGTGCCCACCCGCGAGCTGCAGGACACGCTCTCGCAGCAGGGTTTCCACCGCGCCGTGCGGCTGGGCCGCGCGGTCGACACCCGCGCCTTCCACCCGGGCTGGCGCGACCCGGCACTGCGCGAAAGCTGGGGCGCCACGGACGGCGCCCCGGTCGTGATCCACGTCGGCCGCATCGCGCCCGAGAAGAACCTGCCGCTGGCCGTGCGCAGCTTCCGGCTGCTGCAGCAGGCGCGGCCGGACGCGCGTTTCGTCTGGGTCGGCGACGGCCCGGCGCGCGGTGCGCTGCAGGAAGCCAACCCGGACTTCATCTTCGCCGGCGTGCAGCGCGGCGACGCGCTGGCGCGCAGCTTCGCCAGCGCCGACGTGTTCTGCTTCCCCAGCCTGTCCGAGACCTTCGGCAACGTCACGCTCGAGGCCATGGCCAGCGGCATCGCCACGGTGGCCTTCGACTACGGCGCCGCGCGCGAGCACCTGGCGAACGGCGCGCATGGCGCCACCGTGGCCTTCGGCGACGAGCCGGGTTTCACCGACGCACTGGTCGGCACCGCGCTGCGCCCGGACCTGCGCCAGCTCGGCGAAGCGGCGCGCAGCGCCGTGCAGCACCTGCACCCCGACACCGTGGCCGCCGAGTTCGCCGACCTGCTGGCGGCGCTGGGCGACCGGGAGCAGGCGGCGTGAACGCCCGCACCCGCCGGCTCGTGGACCGCGAGCAGGGCTGGTGCCTGGCCGCCAACCGCTGGGGCGCCCGCGCCGCGGTGCGCGCCTATTTCCGCGCCGTCAGCCGGCTGGGCGACGGCGCCTTCTGGTATGCGCTGATGGCGGCGCTGGTGCTGTTCGACGGCTGGCGCGGGCTCAGCGCCTCGGCGCACCTGGCGGCCACGGG